>JALZOS010000225.1 GCA_030913755.1 Thermoproteota archaeon
TAGTATAACTTGTGAATTTTAGGAGTGCCTGTCTGTATTTGTATTTTGTTTGTTCACTCTTTAGCGAATTTATGAAGTTAACATAAGCGCGTCCCTGCAGAACCACTAAAGACATATCTTTATTTAAAAAGAGAGATATTAAAAAGGCTATTTATCTGTAGGGAAAGAGTAGATTCCATACTGAAAGACCAGTTGGGATGGATTTAACGAATAAATCACTATGAACGGAGGGGGGGCCTCACAAAAAGGATTTAAACAAAGCCGTCATTTATAAAAGTCCAAGTGCGGAAGTGCTCGATTATTTGTGCCACTCCAGGAACAGGATCACTCTGGCCAGTGTTCGTGGTTGGTGAATAATAAGCACCTCCGCGCTTGAATGATCCTTGCGGGCCGAAGACCCTTGGAGTAGGAAGTACCATAGATTGAATAGTTGTACAAATCGATTCTATAAAATGTTAAAGCCTGTTGGTCATATTAGCCAAGTACAAACAATTATGCGTGATGTAAGATTTTGATGTTGAATGAATGTTTTACGAGGCCCTCAATTCCCATTTTGGGCTTAGCTTATTTCCTTTATATATATACAATAATAGAAGACCGTCTCATCGATAGAAATAGGAATTATGACAATTTTCAGGGAGATAAATATGTATTTTCTGAGAATAAATAAGTATACCAAATAAGGATACTATTGCTGTTGGTAGTAAATCTTCTTTGATTTCCGTCTTTAATGTACTTAGGGCCCTTTCTGACCCCAAGGTGCTTGCCATTTTCAATACGATTGCCTTGTCAGACGTCGGCCGGGAATTTCTGCTCACTCATCTGAACCTCTCTGCCAGGGAATATTATTATCGTGTTTCTCGATTGTCAAGAACTGGCGTTATAACTCGAAAAAATGGAAAATATTCTGTTACGGCATTTGGTTTGTTAGTGTACCATGCTCAAAATCTCATAGGACTCGCTTTGAATAGTTACTGGAAACTTAGCGCAGTCGATTCACTTCAATCATCGCATACTATCCCACGAATTGAATATAATAAAATAGTGAGTAACCTGGTAAGTGACGATAGGATTAAGGAAATATTGACACATGAAAGGGCAACCAGAAATGTTGTTGACCCCCTGAAGTCAACAGACGGCATATCCCTGAACATACAAACTTTTAGACGGAGGCCTGGACAATGACTTTGAATCTCAAAGGGAAAAAGAATTTTCAATGTTTAACGGCTCTAGATGATCTAGATTACATTCCTCTTGACTCTATATCTGAGGATATTCTCTACCGTTCGATAAAAGAATCTCTCGAGCAAGTAGGCAAAGCGTACTCTAAAGCAGTAATAGACCATATTTGCGGGATTAATCGATTGTCTGAAAGGGAAATCCTGACTAACTGTGACTTGTTTGAAGATTCGATGTACCGATTGTTTGGACATGGCGCGGTATCTATTATCAATAAGGTCAAAATACTAGCGTTGCGACACTTCACTAATGGAACACAAATCTAATCTCACAATCCCTGAAATAGTAGATCCGTCACTTACAATTAATGATGTATTGAACGAGATCCGGCGCATAGAAGCTTTAGATTTTGTTCACAAAATGGCGTCACATAATCATATAGCATTACTATACTCTCACAAGGATTCCCTCAATAAAATATTATCAGAATATTTCAGTCCCAAAGACGCCCCAAAGGCCCTCTTGTCAGAAAATCCAGATAACTATTCTCATCTGAACCTGACTGGCTCTATTTCATATAAGGAGTTGTTTGGCCCAATAACAGGCCCAATAAAAGAAGATGCAGTTTTCAAATTGCAAACCTGGATTAGTACAATACGTTCTGGCCATAAAAAATCCAATATATGCACACGGATTGCAGAAGATGACGCAACATGGTGGATAAGGAATGGTTATACTCGAGCTCTTAGTTCTATTGAGCTGTCGCTCTGCAGAGAATTGCCAGAATGTACATCTATTTTATGTGCATTTGATATTTCTAAACTTACTCCGAATCAATTGAGCACATTGAAGTCTATAATTGGATCCCACGATTATGTCATTATCGAAGAACCCTCTTTTACTGTTTACAGATTTGGTAAACCAACATTCAGATATGTATAACCGTCACGGACCAGAAATAAGAAAGACACCGTATTTTGATACAAGGTCAGTACGCAATACTCTAATACCTGTATTGATTGCCTCTGTTCTACTTGCCAATCTATTGGTCATATTTTCTCCTGTAGATAAGAAGACCTTGTTAATTGACATCGTAAAGCCACTGTCTGCTGCAATAGCGACGGCTTTGTCCCTGATAGTTGTTTACAGACAAAAAACTGATGGATTAATTGGTAAAGCGTTCACGTTTCTTGCTGCCGGACTGGCCCTATTCCTGGTTGGAGAATTAATCTCAAGTTATAATGAGATTACATTAGGTGTTGAAAACTCTGTCTCGTCAGTATCTTACATCTTTTGGCTGATAGCCTATGGTCCAATATTCTATTTTGTTTTCAAAATGTACTATTTTCTTGGTTCCTCTCACTCGAAAACCCATCAATTATTAGTATGCATTGGAGGGACAGCCTTTCTCACATATTTTATCACTTTGACCTCTCAGAATGTTGAATTTTCCACTCAACAAGGTATTACGTCATTTTTGATTTCCATAGCCTACCCCGTATTAGACGTAGTGCTGATTGTACCGTCTGCTCTGATTCTTTTGAACCCTATAAAAGGCTCATTGACATCAATTCCTTGGATATTTTTAGCCGTTTTGTTATTGGGTATTGGCGACAGCATATTTGCATATACTTATAATGTTCAAGCGATGGAAGAATTGAATTGGACATCGAAATTATTCTTTATAACAAGTTACGTGGTAGCGGCTGGCGGGTTATTTTGGCATAATAGATTTTTTATATTTAATCAGAAAGAAACAAAGTTTCTCGGAAGGATCGGATCGTAATGCGAGCCAACATCCAGTAATTTACTTTCTTCTTGAAGTTTGTCAGTGCGTGTAAAGGTAGGTTCCATAATTGAATCGAATCGGTCAACATTTAATCAGAGATCTACTTAACGGGCAGGTAGAGAATTCAGGCAATGTACGGTGCCCAAATTTCTGTCCAGATATGTCTTTAAGGGACCTATATTGCTTAACTAGATGATGGCAGACGAAAGACTGACACAATTTTTAAAGGAAGGAAAAGATTGGGAGAGAAAGCCTACAAGTATCCCCGGTGTGTTCTTACTCAAACTACCGACCTTCAGGAGCAGACCAGACTGCATAGTCATTGAAGTTAATCCCGTCGATACGTCCGGATCACCAACAAAGAAGAGAGGAATAATCATAAGATCCGGTTCTGAACTAGACCAAATTCGCAATATTCTCACAAATGTCAAATTAGAACAACTGACAAAGAGCATAGATGAAGTGAATCCTGAAGTGAAGACGGCTGCAAAGAGTTCTTCAGATATCTTTGAAATTTAATTACAGAAAAAGGAATTCCGAATGGTTGGTAGAATTATTTTCCCTTGATCGACTGTCCTAAATTCATAGGTACCGAGGATTATTAGATAATTGCAATGTCTGAATTGGTTCTGGGTGGATGATAAACCCTAACATTTCATTTCACTGGACAAAAACGATTCACTCTTTTTGTATAACCGCCCGGGTTGACGTCAAACGTGCCCACCTTGTAAAATTTGTTCGACATTTTTGTGAACGTGATGGTATCTCTACCTTCAATAGAATCTCGTCTCCAGTTCTTTGAATGGAATCAGACGGAAAGGTAAGATCGGCCAGGTTAAATGTTATCTCTGATCATGAATATAATACCCGATTTACTTCCACCCATTCTTATTCGAAAAGCAGGTTCAGCAGGGACGCAGAATGGATAATAGCACTTAAAATGATGTCACTAGGATGGAATGTTAAATTGTCAAAGGGCAGCAGGGGGCCTATTGACCTTTTTGCCTCAAAAGAGTCAGACCTTTGGTACATACAAGTAAAGGCGAGTTCCGGGGCACCAAGAATAAAGAGGGGAGAGATCAATAAGTTAACTGATTGTGCTTCAGCTGATGGCGCAAATCCAGTAGTGACAACATTACAACCTCTCCTAGATAGCGCCAAAAATGGCACACTCTCTGTTTCCAAATTCTTGAAACAAGACCAAAATCAGAAACATGATATCTATGAGGTTGACCCATTCCAAAGGTTCTCTTTATTCTTCTATCAACTTCCCAGCTGGAGTCAGATAGTTCCATAATCGCTTTTCTTCGAGTTTTCAAATAAAAAAGGAATTAATCTGTTCGCGCTAGGAATGTTCAACCCCGAAGGCTATCTTTACTCCAACTTTGTATTCACTAATCTTTCCAGTTTTGGGATCCACTTTGGCAGTGATATCATTTACTTCTATCCCAGTTTAATTACTACCAGCTACCCCACGATATGCTGAAGTGAAAAAAGGCACAGTCGAAAACGACCATATGACGGAACAAGAGGAAGAGACAACATCTGTGGCCTTCAGGGAGATGATACAATATACGGAGGACGAGGTAACGATTTCCTGTTTGGCAATTCCGGAGGCGATTCACTATCCGGGGGTCCAGGTGATGATATCTTATC
>JALZOS010000226.1 GCA_030913755.1 Thermoproteota archaeon
TCTTTGCAGTCTCTCTCTTTGTAACTAGTTCCTCTGCGTTAAATTTAGCTACACTGGCTTTGACAGCTTCTTGTATAGTAGGTGAAATAACACGATCTGCATAGTTTACACCTAATAACTGATAAACACTATTGGTCTCTGTGGGATCAATCCTGTAGTTTAATGCGATAACCGTTCGAACCTCCTGTAAATCGTTGGAGGCAGCCGATGCCTCAGCTTGGAATTTCTGAGTCCGGACTTCCATTTGTACTACTTGCTCAGCAAACGGAATGATGTAGTGGACTCCTTCTGGGAGAACGCGGCCTTCTACTGCGCCAAGGTAGAGAACAACACCCCTGTGACCTGCTTCAACGATTACAACTACTTTAGTCAATACAATTATAATAATGATGATTGTGATTACGACGGCAGCAATTCTTGCTATATTAAAACTTGGGAATCTTGACATTCTACCATAAGACATGTTTGCTAGGAAGAATGTTGGTCTGGGCTGCCTATATATCTTTACGTCTAACTAGCGATCTGAAAAACATTTTAATTGATAATCTAATAAGCTGCTATACTGCATATGAATCCTTCCTACCTCATCATCGGCCAGAGCAGTAAGAATCGCGCTTCTTTTTTTTGCTCTTAATTAGCATTGATTTCCTACCTGCCGCGATAAATACTACTTAATATTTATAAGCTTTAAAATATTAAAATATCTAGTATTTGTTGACATCTTGTAATTTCACCTTTGAATAGACAGAACAGATAGTTACAAATTAGCACTGCATTAGAGTTACCACCACAATTGATGTCCTATTATCTAATTTACCGTTTGTAAGTTAACTACGACGAGTTAGTACGGCAACGGTCCACATTTTGTACACAACTAAACATAAAAGTGATTTCTAGTAAGTAAAATGTACCTTTTCTGTAGCAACAAATGGTATCACACTTTCCATTATTATCAAATCAAAATTAAGCTCCTCTATGTCAATTGTAAGCATTAGGTAATAATCATCACTTATTGGCATGATAACACGAGTAAGTTTTTCATATTTTCCCAAAGCGTAAAGCAGTTTTCCTATCTTTTCCTGAAACTTTAATCTAGATTTGTGTCTTCCAATCGCATTGAGAGTGTATTCCTGGTTTTCCTCAAATGTCATGAGAGGCACCAAATCCTTCCGGCGTTTTACTAGAAGTAGTTCACCTGTCGAAGAGGCTATACCTATCCATCTTATGGATTTGTTTAGATCCAATAAATTGATAGCGAATTTTTCCATAAAGGCCTGTGTTATGGGCATTCTTACTTCTAAGGAGTTATGGCAGCATATATAATATTGCTTCTTGCAAGTATAAGTTATCTACCTTCTAGGTAGAGTACTATGCTCCAACTTTTTTGGTATTGGCCATTTTCAACAATGATATAATTTGAGCTTCATATTTACCAGAATAGGAAATACTGCGAGAAGCCTGGTAAAATGATGGTAGGTCTATTCTCATATTCAGTAATAAACGAAGTCGGGAAGTAAAAAATTCTGGAGGACGTGGGGAATAACTTAATATGAGATTTTCATATTAGCTTTTCATTCCCCAAGTACCTTGAATTGCTGGTAGACAAATTTCAACAGGAGATCGGATTGGGTATAGATGATGGAATAGTAATTGCTCTGCCACACAATATTACATTTAATTTGAAACTTTGCACTTTACCGTCTGTTAGAAAAGTTGCAATCAATAATATGGTCCTAAACTAGTAATTCCTAATGTTCGGGCCACGCATGAATCGCCTCTCCTGCGCATCTCTTCAGTACGTACGACATGCTCTTTTCCTGAGTTAACGCGTGAGGCAGTTGAAAAAGAGCCGAACTCTGGTCCCGCCACGGCTTATATCAGTTGTAGGATCTGATAATCAACTAAGTCATTCTTTCCTTAACCCCTTTTCGTATTTCACCCAAATCTCTTTCAGGGTAGGAAACTTTCTTACCAACAGCCTTGGCACTGCCTTTATCTTATCGAATGTGTTTTCATCTTGTCCTTTATTGTTTCTATGCCTTCTGAGCCATTGTAATCCCGTTCCTGACTGGTGACCCGCTATTGTCATTTTTTTGGTTTTCGCTTGCCATACTCATGATATTTAACGAATTATTAATGGCCGTGTCAGGCGAATTGAAAATGCCTCGATAGATTATCCGATAGAATCAAAAACAATGCGTAACAGTATTTCGATCACAAACGGCGTTTGGAATCTCGTCAGCAGTTCAACGAATTTTAGGATACGGCGCGGTAC
>JALZOS010000321.1 GCA_030913755.1 Thermoproteota archaeon
TCGATCGGACTATAAGTTTGTCGTACAAAGGTAAAAGAGACAAGAGTTAATATGGTTACAAATAACCCTAACAAGACCGATCGAGTAGCTACGGAGGCAGCTATACGATTGTCGTACAAACTAAATAGAAAAAATCGACATGTCGTAGTATGTCGTACAAAAAAAAAGCGATTACAAGCAATGTAAAGGCTGAAAAAAGGTTTTTATACCCTTTTTAAGTCTTGTTTATATGAACGAGTATCCTCCTTAAATAGAAAATATTTCTATCCGTTTGAATACTCTGGTAGTTAGTGAAATCTTGTGCAGGGTAGTAAGATTCGTGAGAAATTGTTAGTACAACTAAATTCGGGTTGAAAAGTAAGCATTTCATTTGTTCTCATCATAGCAGGAAGGCCATTTTCAGTTTGCCAAACTGCCCATTCACAAGATCAAACCCAATTCCATAGCTGTTTCTAATGCTATAAGAATAAGCATCGCATCTCCAAAGAGGATTACACACCTTCAAAATGATTCCCTTTTACTACTTGCCCATTAAGAGCTTTCACTATTATGGGAGTTCTCTTTTGTTGGCAATTTTCAACGTATTTTCCAAAAATGATTCAAGTTCATGGAACAATGTTCCCATAGACGTAAGCGAGCCAGTTGACTAAACCAGATTTGATCAAGAGATATCTCAGCCTTACACATGTTCTCGAAATACTAATCGCATGTATATCCTTTACACTACTTTGGAATGTAACAGATACTTTCGCCCTAGAATATGTAAATTATACCTCATATAAATATAAAATTCAATTTCAGTATCCCAGCGATTGGATTCAAAGTGAGAAGATATCAAATCATGATAGGGGAGCTGATATTAGTGTCAGTAAAAATAGTGGTAACAATGGATCTTTATTCTGGATCGTACGGGGAAATGGCACCGAGATAGGATCCGACTTACAAGCAGGTCTCCAACACATCATGAAAATGCTTAACGAGAGTAACGCCCCAAACGGATATGAAATTGTACAGTCACCCTCATTTACTACAATAGATGGACAGATGGCCGGAACCTTCATCACTTATTCAAGGCTCAGATTTGGAGACACTGAATTGGAAACTGTTGAGCAATTCTGGTTGACTTATGTGGGATCTGTAGATTATTACTTGATTTCCTTCACGACTCCTATTCAGTCATTTAGTAATCCAGCCAATGAGATGATTCGAAGTCAGTTCATTAATTCAATAAGGATTCTTGATGCTGAGGATATGATTAATTCCGAATTTCCTTAGTTCTGAGATTCCATGATAGCATCCCATCTTCCTTTTTTTAATCTTAGCATATCACAGTTCAGAGCTGATATTGACGAACTCATCATAGGTATGGCTAAAAAAAAGAACTAGTTGGAATGTAAGGCTAGCTAACTAGCTATTGCGAAGTATCTGAGAGAATAGAGTGCACATTGTTTCATGATCGAATTCCTCGAGGAAGATTGTGGCAATTGAAAAGGAGAATCAAAGGTAAACTGGACAGGGCTGCATCGTGATCCAATAAATACACGCAAACACGCATACACCCAAGTTACGGTCAGTTCTATAACGCGTCAACGAATGTTTCAGTGCCGGATAATAATTGATCAGATCCCTACTTTGTTATGGTGAACTGATCCTTTATTGAACCGTCTTCGTTAGAGTAAAATTTACCAGTCATTATTTTACCATTGTTTGACAATTCTAGGTTAAGAAAGCCGTATCCTTCAAATTGATTAACATTGAATAATGCCTTACCATTAAAGGAGTACAATGATCTACCTGCCGTTCCAACAACGATATATATTTCACCTGGTGGATCTTTATAATCGTTCTTCTGCGAAGAACTAGTCAGAGGCTCCGATGACTTGGCATTATTGAAAGTCATCGGATAGGAGCGCTGATAATTGTGATTGTGCGCCTGAAGTACCAGGTCAACGCCAAATTTGTCGAATAGAGGATGATAAGTATCTCGGATAGGAACGTTTGGTGGGTGGTGACTTGGGGAAGTGTACACAGGAGTATGGAATCCCACAATGATCCATTTTATAGCAGCATCAGCTGATGCAGTTGCTAAATCATTCTTTACGAAGGAGTATTGTGGAGAGTTAGAGTTAAACGCAATTTCTGAGTTCATCATGAGGAAGTGAATGTTACGGTAATTAAAAGAGTAATAACTCGTGCCAAGTCCGAATTTTTTGAGATATGATGAAGGCAGAGACTGGGGGCTACCTTCATCTTCCTCATGATTTCCCATATAAATTTTAGTTATTGCTTCTATTGGGGCTATCAGCTTCAACCAACAATCCGGAGTATTTTTGTAGCTCAGATCACCCAAAGCTAGAACAACTTCTGGAGTTTTTTGCACGATACGCTCTACTGTGCTCTGGGCTTGAGAAGAGCAGCTCCAGTCACCTGCAGCGGCGATATTGAGCGTACTATCAGAGGGCGGTGGTGGAGGAGGGGGTGTAGGTGTAGTATTTGGATCTCCAAGTACTCTTATCTCGGATATACTGGCCCAGTTGTTAATAGTATTCCCGTTTACCGTAATCTTTACGTATCGTGCAGTCGTGTCTGGAAAATCGTACCTCTCAAAATCATTAGTTGTACCTCTGCTCGTCCCTGAAAAAACATCGGTAAATGACTTGCCATCATTTGAAACGGCTATTACAAAATTACTAATTCGTTCAGTTCCTTTGTACCATGATACCTCCAGACTACATACAGTCATTTTTTTCGCTATATCTAGCGTTAGAGATGATCCGAGACCCAGTTGGGACCATCGCGTACCTAGGTTGCCATCTATCGCATTAGTTGCAGGATTACCAGTCTGACTTCCACTAGAAGTGACGCCAGAAATTGCCAGTTTATTGCAAGCATTGGAAGGCGGTGGCGATGGGGGTGGTGATGGTGGTGGTGTAATTAAACCGCCAAGTACTCTTACCTCGGAAATACTGGCCCAGTCGTTAATAGTATTCCCGTTTACCGTAATCTTCACGTATCGTCCAGTTGTGTCTGGAAAATCATAGCTCTCAAAAGCGTTAGTTGTACCGCTGCTCTTCCCTGAAAAAACATTCGTAAATGACTTGCCATCTTTTGAAACGGCTATTACAAAATTACTGGTCCTCTCAACTCCCCTGTACCAGGA
>JALZOS010000332.1 GCA_030913755.1 Thermoproteota archaeon
TTTCTGCTGTAACCATGAAAGCCCTTTTGTGTATCCCATAGGCGAAGATCCTTCAAAGTTTAATTTCTGTAAAGATCGACGAACATTAATTATTGGATCCCATAGAAAATTCAAGATGATGGCTTCCAAATTAAATAATTAAGTCTTGCATTTCATTATCATCATTATTCTAAAATCTATTTTAATTTCAATTAGAAATCTCTCTCGCCAATTAATCTGACATAAATAAGATCTGATGTGGTTATGAATTTCCAGTGTAATAGGCACACCTTTCTCGCCCTTCTTTTTCCTATTCCTTATTCTATCACCTAGAAGCTATGCCTAATAATCTTTAGTTTAGGGACTAGAGTAGCAATGATTGACTGCAAGCAAATTTGCTTAAGGTCCTGCCGAACACGATATGAATTCACAATCTTGTCACTTAATAAGGTAAACTTTGCGGAGATATTCTGAAATCAGAAAATAAAAACAAAGAAAGAATAGATAAAAGGCTTTAGACCGGTGCATATGTGTACTTCGTCTTCCTATCTGCCCCAAATCTTTTCACTTCCAATAAATTCGATCCTTTTTCAACAGTGCTTTATTTGACTGGATATGAGAAATGGTTATCAAGAGCAATATGCCTGTCCAAGATGAGCAACAGTCGGTAGCGTTAATATTGTTGAGTATAGAGGGATATGGTGATTGTGTTAGGTTTATGGAACTAAAAATTTGGAATATTGACAAGATGACAGAGATTCCTAAGATGATGCAAGAAAAAAATTTCACTGGGGACTTTGTAATGCGCAAATTAACAGAGGAATCAAATTCCGAAGAGGAAATTTACTATGTCGAATTTAAGAAAGGTTGCAAAACAAGACCACATGTACATATGTCTGAACAGACTCTTTTTGTTACAGATGGGAGCGGTACGGTTGTGTTTGTCGAAAAAATGGACCTCAACGAGTCAGATGCAAGTGCAGGACTGGCAAGAAAAGAATATGAGTTGAATGAGGGCGACATAGTGCGTGTTCCAGCAGGACTTGTACACTGGCACGGCGCATTGAAAGGCAAAGATTTCGCTCATTTAGCAATAAGAAAGAAAACTACAATTGATACCATCTGGCTCTAGTCTAAAGAAATAGAAATACTAGATATAATTTACCATTAGTCTGTTATTCATATTATATAAGTGGTAGTGTAATTGCTACTGCCGATGGAGAAGAGAAGAGGACAGCTTTTACAAATGACCCAGTCTCTATCTTCCTCTCCAGACATGTCATATTGTCACTGCAGAAATTAGGAACATAGTCCTGTTAATATATATATACTGTAAGGTAGAGGTAGAAAGCACGACATTTTCTATTTTTGACTCCAAAACAGCTTAAATATTTTCTCTTGTTGATATAGAGAGATGATTACCCAAAATGATTTCTGCTGAAATCAGCATAGTACCAATCGGTACTCATTCCGGAACAAGCGTGAGTAACGAAGTGGCTGCAGCTTTTAATGCCATACGGAAAATAAGTGATATTACGGTAAATCTTACGTCAATGGGTACGCAGATAGAATCAGATAATATATTGAAGGTCTTAAATGCTATTGAGGCTGCTCATGAAGCTGTAAAATCCCTAGGTGTCAAGCGCATAGTATCCATCATACATATTGATGAGAGATTGGACAAATCGGGTACTTTGGAAGACAAGGTGGATTCTGTTATGAATAAATTAAAATGATTGAATCCTTCTCTAGCAACGTAGGACAAATTAGACCTTGAATTATCTGAATGTCAGTTCATAAATCAAGTTTCAGAAAATAATAATAACCTTAGGCGCTAATATTAACATGAAATAATTATGGAATATGTACATCCAGAAGTTTTAGTAGATCTATGATATCTCCTAAGACAAAGTCAATCCCACAAAAATGACATTTTCCTTTGTGTCTATTCTTTATGATAGAAAGTACTCTGTGTGCTATGGAACTGTTAGAAGTGTCAATAATGACTCTATCAGTCAATGGTATCTATGTATTCACTCACACCACATAATATCGTATTGAATATTAATCTGCTAGGTATAATTTTCCTAAACTGTTAGAAGTGTCTGGTCATCAATTAAACCGGTCATCATATCTCCACTATATTGCATAACCAACCTTTACTGCATCAATTGCTTCAAGATTTATCATAAAATTCCAGAGCATCAGTACAACAGGCTACTGAATTATGTTGCATGTTCGGTTATTTAGGTACACTTACATATACAGAAGTAACTCTGAAAGAAGGTTGGATGATTTGCTGGCTTAAAACGCGAGTGGAATACTTAGATTTGCTTTTTCTTCTTCTTACTATCTTTCGTTCTATACACAAGTATCTCCGAGTTATCCACTTGCAAAATTAAATCCGATGGTTCCTTTATTTTCTTCAGACAGACGACAAATTCCCGACAGCGTGGACATAGCTGCCATACTAGATGGCAGAACTGCTTTTTTCCATTTAAGCCCATGTAATGAGATGATAGAATTGGCTGGAACTCGAGATTGCAATGCGGACATTTCATTGTAATGATTTACTTCGCCAAATCTTCTAATAAATATGATCGGTGGCAAGGTTGAAAGCATAAATTCATGAACCGACCATGAACAAGTATTAAATGCCTGAATATAAGACCAGCTTAAAGAAGTCTGATTTTCAAGAAGGGAAGTTGATGAAGAGTGAGATAGGTGGCAAGTCTATAATCGTAGGAATGGTAGAGGATAAGTTATACGCAATGGATTCGGTCTGCTCACATGAAGGCGGACCCCTAGAAGAAGGTTGGTTAGAAGAACATAGTCTAACTTGTCCTTGGCACCAAGGGATTTTTGACATACGCAGCGCCAAAGCATCTTCGGGAACAAATTGGGTTACTGACATGAAGTCATATGCGGTTACAGTTGATGAAAAAACCGGTGAAATTTCGGTCGAAATGAGTTAATTATGAAAATGATAAGTTATCTACACTACAAAAATGATTGGTTTCTGTTTGTATCAGCTAGTCCTTAACACAATGAACATCATTTTATCATGTCTATAAAGCCACCCCAGATTTATCGATTACTGTCTTAACATGTGTATCATTAATCGATTTCTTCACACCAGAAGAAGAGGATGGAGGGTTACAACTTTTACTGCTGCTGTCTGTTGCTACCAAATGCTGCTACTTTTAACTCCTTAATTTCTTCTCTATCTCCTTAGCAAGAATAATATCCCTTTTGGTTATGGCATTAACATCAAATGACTTTAAAGAAAGTTTAACAGTCTTCCAGTTAATTGTAATAATTGGATGATGGTCAAGCCTCTCAGCAATCTCTGCGATTTCATTTACAAATTCAATAGCATTCATAAAGCTGTAAAATTGGAATGATTTGACAACCTTTCCATCTTTTAATTTCCATCCGCTATCTAATTCTGTTGCTATACTTTTTTCTATGTCCTCATTAGATGACATGTATATTATCGGAATAACTAGCGATTAAAAATTGCTTCTTCAGAAGGTAAAGAGCAAGGTGTGATACAATAGAATGTAAGGGGTAACACCACCTGAAAGTGCAACCTTCTGAGGAGTTCTGGTGATTCAGAAGATGATTTATTCATCAGATAAAGTCTGATGGAAAATACGTAGAGGAATTCGTGTTAGGAAGAGACTATCCAGTGAACCCGAATTACGCATACGGTACCCGAAATCGCTTTGGTATTAATTGGGAGCCTCTTACCGGAAAATTATGGGATACCAAAAGCAACCCAGATAATGGAGATGAAGCCTCTTTTTCTAATATTGATTTTGTTCGTGTTTGTTTGTTTCTCAATCTACCTGGTGAACACCAAGAGTGAGGCTTTCTCATGATAGTATCACAATGAGGGCTTAATTAAAAGCTCCCCTACTTTATGGATACATGTACTATAATTTGCACCAGTAAGGTGTGCAAATATAATAGCAGCTGTTGTTTCGGACATACATTATAGTAATATCGTCTTAGGCCAACAAGATTAAACATGTCCGCAAAAAATAGGTCGTTCTGGATCAAGGTACAGAATTTTAAAGTCACTCTCGTAGAAAGAACGAAGATCGTTAAACGTGACTATCTTGGGGAAATATTTGCTGTCTGAGGGGTATAGATTCTTTATATTTCCAAATTATCCCTCTGCATCTGCTTTCGGTCATTAATATTTTATTCATTATTCAATTGGATCGTATTTCTGCTAAGCGACTGTCATCAGATCTACTTACTTCTCTACTTCTTTTTCGATCAATGCCAAAGCTGGAAGGTGGAGTGAACAGAAATTTGAATTGCTTTCATATTCCTTGTTACACTTGGGACATATTTTGATCCGCATTAGGTATTCTCCCTCCCAATCGATCTCAACTCCACATC
>JALZOS010000384.1 GCA_030913755.1 Thermoproteota archaeon
CATATGAGCCTTATACCTCAGAAGCATTAAAAAAAGGATATAAGATCTTGTTTATTGCGGGTTCTATTCCTGCGATTATCAACACAGTTCTTGCCTTTCGCTCAGACGTCGTAGAACAGAGACCACAGAAAATTCAGGGGGATTGTAAAATCATTGATTGAAGCTGAGGATTACTATAAGAGCAATAAAGCAGATGCTCTAAAAATAATGTCCGCCAAATCAGGTATTAGCGAAAGCGATATTGTCAGCGGATTCGATGGTATCCGAATGTTACTTTAAGTGATAATATCAATACAGCTTTGAACAGTAAATCTAACCAAACCGCGTAATTGTACGTTACTGGAAACGAGAGTTCTAAGTGTTTTGTAAATAGAGGACAGATAAGTAATCTTCCTAACATTGTAGAATCAATTGATCTTACATTTGCTGAAGTTTTGTTTAAAGTACAAGAGAAATAGTTTGAATATAAAATGTCATGTAATAATCGCCTTGGTCAATTAGATAGATTCTATCCGCTCAAGCTAAAAGTTGGTCCCTAGTCCATTTTCCAGCAAGAATTTTCCCACTTTTAGACTTGTATCCAGGCACTCCGACACCCAGAGCTATCATGGTGCTTTTGACTTTGGCATGGGGTGAAAAAAATTCAGTAACTGCATCATCAAAAAACGTAGAGCCTGACGCGCCGATGCCCTGAGCATAAGCAGCAAGATAAATTTTACCTGCAATTATACCGGCTTCGAACTGGGCTGCCCTGTAACCACGATTGCCAGAGATTTCTAGAACTTGTTTTAAAGGAGTCATTAGAAAGAATGCAACACTAGCATCGCTAAAAAGAGACTGCCATAGACAAAGATAGCCAGAAACATCTCTATGAACATCTTTTTTTAGCAGATCTAAAGACTTTGAATCCCTGTTGAAATAATAACTACCTCGTGGCAATCCTTCGACATCATTAGCTATAAAATAAGCTTCTGTAGTACTCACTTTACCACCTTTAGTAAAATCTAGAGGTATGCCTGTAGTAGAACTATACAATATGTTGCATAATTGTGCAAAAGAAATTGGTTTGCGGGCAAATTGACGAGAGGAACCACGTAAAAGAATAACGTCACTCAAAGGAGGGTCATTGGAGTAATTTGCAGGTAATAACGGTATACTGTCGAGTATCGATACTTGTGTGGCAGCTTTTTGCTTAATAATTATATCAGCATCGATCCATTTTTTGACTTCGTCTTTACTGTGTAGATTTGAGGCTTCGTGTATTTTCCATATCGTAGCATATTCAACTTCGCCTTTTTCTGATAAGGGAAGTGTTTCGTGATTAAGGACAGGGATCTCCGCTTTCCCTACTTCTTTATTCCTATTGGACGGGTTTTTTTTGGACAGGCCTATGCCTACAGAGGCCAACGCAATTGCTGCTTCTTGTCTATTGTCCACGCAAATAAGTCTGTTAACTACTTCGTCAACGAAGCCGAGATTGAAATTTGTACGTAGTCCTATGGAGTTAGTGGTTGCAAGAAGATTTGCCGCCATGACACCCGAATCCCAAAACCAGTGACGATATGAACGATCTCGGTACTTCCATGCGTTTCTCCAAGCAATTGAGGAAAATACAATCACAGCCGGAGAAATCGGTACACTCGTATCATCGCCCGCAGCTTCGGATAATTGTACTCTGTAATCTCCTTCGCGAAGCTTTGTAAGAGTAAAATCCCCGGGATTGAAATGATAAACTCCAGCTTTTAAGCCAGACATATCTTCGCAAACAAGGTATAATTCAATAGGATAAAGAGCGCCCGTTGCAGAGGCAGCGCGCATAAAGATTGTGTCAGAGTTATACTTGAGAGAGCGCGTAATGCCTGCAGTAAAGAACAGAATCTCGGCGATCGTGCTCATGTCTATTTCGCTAGGCAGTTGTCCTACCGGTCCAGTACTGCTTATTGCAGTTAGGGCACCGACCTCAGGTTTGGGAAATACAGTTGGCAATGGTATAGGTGGCAACCTAGTGTAGAATTTAAAAGGACGGGGTTTATTTCCAAAATCAAGACGATGTCCTGGCATCTGTATGCTTACTTCTGAGTGTTTTGTAGATTCGTGAAAATCCATTGAATGCGAGATTTCTTGATTGCTCATAGCCCTATCAATAACGACAGCCTTATACTATATTAGCTGTGAAGCTACTGCTGTAACTGAAATACCCCTCCTTCTATGATAAGATACTGGCAAATCTACTTACAATCCATCTTTTCAAGTAAATATTACCCATCAGATGACTTTGTGTTTAGGTATTCTAAAGGGTACATTACAACGGTTAAATCACTTGTTCAACAGAAACTCATGTGTTCGATACTTTTGAATAGGAGTTAACCGTTGGATAAAATTCTCAAGTCAATAATAAAGCGACAAATCCCTTTTCTAATAGGAGGTACTGTTATGGGTGCGATTATGACATATTACTACGGACTTTTATTTACAATAGTCGTGAACAGTATTATGTGGTGGGCAATTTCATATGTGGTCAGTAAATTGTTATGGAAATCGGCTGGTTTGAATGATCAAAAGTACATCATAAGGTATTTTATCTTCAAGACTAAGATTAGAAAAAATCCCAATGCATGATTACCTGTTTACGAATACCAAAGTATCTATGAACTGTACAATAGATAAGTCTAAAAAATATTTAAAAGTTTTTCAGAATTGACAGACTCATTTTCAACGGAAGGCTTGCTCGCTAGAGTTTTCGGTAAGCAAAGAATCAAAATTAGTAGTCTTTTTTGGAGACGGGTATGGGGGTTTGAAATATATCAATCCCTGAAGGAACTTTAGATTCAAATTTAACTGTTGACGAATCGCTATTTGTAAGAATAGTTGCATTACTTAACTGACTCATGGCACTGTTGATCACCATGTCCATAGATTCTGATATTACTTTGTCTATGTTGTCTTGTATAGAATTAGAAACGTTTGAAGTAATAGATTTGAGTGTATCAGTAATTTTAGTAGTTATGGTGTTATTGGCCGGAATAGGTTCAAGCGCAGAGACAGAATTGTAAGTGCCAGCAATCAGAAGAATTGTGCCTCCTAAAATTAAAGTAAATACAAGGGATGATCTGTCTTTTGATAGTATCTTTTCTCTCATGGTTAGAGGAGGTCAACATTGAATAAATCATCTTGCTCTTATTGTTCAGTAAGAAGAAGCATTTGACGCTTAAAATGTAAGGTACAAATCACAGTGCTGCCCCCGTCAGGGGCTGAATCGAATACGACGCTCGATAGACCAACGGCTGCTGGCCTTACTGTTCCTTCTGTAGTTGAGTACGCTATACCAGTAAATAGTTTTGATATAAGAATAACATCCGTCGATGGGCAGGAGCTGTTTAAGAATCAAATGAAATTCCTAAAGGAGGAAGAATATTCGAAACGTTAGCTTTGGTTCACGACAGGAACTCAAGGAGCATACACAAGTACATTGACCTGACTTTTTTTCTGTCTGTGAACGTCATCGACACACAAGGCATAGATATATTGCTGGTCGAGCTTATTGCAATTTTGTTAACTAGTTTGACTAATTTTATCTAATTTGTCTATGTCCGATCTTAAATTGTTAACTAGTTTGTCTGATTTTATCTAATATGAAAGGAATTGAAAAACTTTCGCTTGCCGTTGATGCAATTATAGAGAGAGATAACAGTTTACTTTTTATTAAAAGAAGGAAGGGTACTTTTAAGGGGGCTCTAAGCTTTCCAGGCGGAAAGGTTGACGTAGGTGAAAAAGTTGAAGACGCAGTGAAAAGAGAAACACTTGAAGAAACAAGTCTCAATATCGAACCAATAGATATTCTAGGTGTTTATTCCGATCCTAAAAGGGATCCGAGAAGACATAAAATAAGTATTACATTCATAGCAAGAGTAATCAGTGGCAAAGCAAAAGCTGGAGACGACGCCGAGTCCGTAGAGTGGCTATCCATTAATAACAAAAGAAACTTTGCGTTTGACCATAATAAAATTCTCGAGGACTATCGAAAGTGGAGAAAAACTAAAGGCACCTACTGGTCATCAAAAATTAGGTAGCAAGGTCTTATTGATAATAAACAAGAGAACCAAACGAATGTCCCATGCCATGCTAAAAGGTATTACGCACTGACCGTATTGTTGTTTTGACAGATTTGCAGGAACGTAGATGCATAGTAACTACTGAAACTCACACCAAAATTCAAGACAGATCACATGTCAAATCACACGTATCACATGAATTCAAAAATTAAAGATACAGATCGTTCATTTTTGAGGTAAGTTACGAGGGAGTTCCTCCAGGTAACAAGGTATAATGATCGGGTTTTTGTATATTTACAAGGCTTATCGTAAAAGGCGTAGTCAATGTAGGAGTCAATGCAGGGACATTGACTACTCCGCCTTCCGTTGTTATGACTCTATCATCCCCGTCATACAACGCTGCGTATATCCTTACGGATGAGATATCCTTGGTAGAGTTATTTACAATAGTACCTGTTATAACGTCAGAGTCATCTTGATTTACATACTTATGATATGTTATTACTAAATATTTGGAATTGATAACGGTGCCGCTTACTACATTATCTTCACTCTTAGTAGATCCTCCAGCGAGTTGTTCTGCTGAGATC
>JALZOS010000076.1 GCA_030913755.1 Thermoproteota archaeon
GTCGGAGCAATGATCCCTGGTTCGGAGTCTCATTTTAAAACAAAGCAAACATGAAATTGGAAAGAAGAATTCAAACAAGAAATCAACTCTGAAGACGTTATAATATTAATGTCGTCCAAAGGCAATAATAAATTTGCAGACTCAAGAAGCGTGCGGTAGAACAGAGTGACTGAGCCGAGACATAGAATAAATCTTCCATACCGCCAGATCTCTACAAGAGACCGAGAATATTGCAAAGAACCACTTGGTTCATTCAACCGAAACGTTATTGGGAATGGAGGATCGTCAATTAGTTGACCTCTACCCCATGGACATACCGCACAAATTGTGTTACACATCGGATCTAGAGATCCGGTAGAATGTGTATCGGGTAAAGCAGGATTACCGGAATCTGAATATGCGTAAGAAATGCATGAAATATTTGAGTGCATTTCAAATTTAATTTTGCCTCAATTAAGTCTGCATTTAATGATGGATTGCCCTGGAGTATTTTACTGGTGCTTTTCATGATTCATAATCGTTATTAGAGCCGCACTCATTGCTGCAAACTCGGCTCGCTTCTTGGAGTAGTTGTCGCTTCCTATTATTATGACATCTTCATTATCTGGATGGAGAGTTTCAATCAACTGTTTGGACAACTGGTATTCGTCCTTTAGTGCATCATAGTCAGTGCGCGGGATGACAAATTTGTTGTCCTTGAATAAAAGAGTAGTTGCGCCAGATGCTCCCATTTTGATTGCAGCGTCTCTTTGTTCTATTCCTGATTTGACAGCAAAACCCATCTGTTTTAGAAGTACTGCGTAGTTGTACCTTCCCAACGTTATAGTACATTTGGATAGACTTGTTTCGGCCGGTATTAAAGACAAGAGCTCACAAAAGAATAAGTTTCCCTTGTGTGTCATCTTTGTTCCCGCGTTAGTGGATTCTACTAGACTCTGCATCTTTAGATGTTTTATCAGTGTTTTTGTCGTTCCCTCTCCAAGTTCCAACTCCGTACAGAGTGTCTTTCTGCTAACATGTCCCCTTTCTTCTATAAGCTGTAATGTTTTAAACACATGCACCATGTCGAATGAAAGCGCTCTACTAGGTGCAAACCTGTTTGCAACCTTTTGGAGTGTCTTTACATATGTATGCATCACTAACGCTTGCGGGCGTTACAAATTTATGTGTATTTTAGACTTTACTACAGGTACCCATTGCTGGGTTGGATAAACCATCCTATACTTTAAATACTCTCAGAATTACTACCAAACAAAATGTATATTATTAAACAGGAATCCAAGGAAGTGCCACTTATCCCTCGCATAGCTGTTGGGATTCTGGTGGCAATCTTGTTGTTTACCATGTTCATTGTAGGGTTCGACCAGGGCCATTTATTCAGTATGGTTCAAGGTCAAAAAGCATTCGATGTAAAGTGGATGCATGAATTCTATCATGACATGAGACACGCTTCTGGTTTCCCCTGTCATTAATGATCTATTAATTATGTGAACTTTTTGAAGACATTAACTTTTCTTGCCATCACCATATTTTCTGGCGCAGTTGCAGGTACAATTCTTGCAATACTAAACCTTGTTATTGTTGAACCATACATAGATAGAGCTATTGCTCTCGAAAACCAGCGTAAGATTTCTTCGGGAGAAAAGATAGATCTAGTTGCAATATCAGGTTATCGTGTTTGGCAGAAAGGTGGTGCAATTTTTGCAGGAGCTGTTTATGGTATATCATTGTCAGCGTTATTTGGTATTGTTTTTGCATATGGAAGACATACATTACCAAGTGATAGTAATAAGAAGAAAGCCATCTTCTTAGCTGGAGTTTTGTGGTTTGTTCTGTACTTGATGGTAGCTATCAAGTATCCTGCTAACCCACCAGCTGTGGGTGATCCCCAAACGATTTATTCTCGTCAGAGTTTGTTTGTAGCATATCTTGCCACTTCTGGGTTTACTGTCTTAGCGTTAGCACTTCTGTGGAACAGATTTCAAAACAACAAATCGAAGAGAATTATACTGCCCCTGATATATGCAGCTGTAATGACAGTAGCATATATTGGATTCCCTCCAAATCCTGATAAGATAACTATATCCATGGAATTAATCCAGACTTTCAGATTTTGGACAGCCATGACTATTGGTTTGTTCTGGGGCATCTTGGCAATAATATTTGGGTCTTTATGGGACAAATTCATACCTCGTGAGCAGCCAAAGATAGCAACAAGATATTAGATAAATTTCATTTGTCTCTAAGGCTATCACATATTTTAGGACTTAATGGATGGTAAAGTTTATCTCCGAACCATTTTTAGCATGGATATGTTTCGGAGCTAATATAGGCTCCGAACTGAGCATTCCGAGCATAAATTTTGATACTACAGGATTCTGCAGTCCGGTATTTTCTCTTCATCTTTTTCTGAGTACGATCTCAGAAATAATAGGGGGACTATCCATGTCATCACTATCCTGTAGCAAAAAAGTGAGTAGTACCGTTACTTATTATTCTATGTCTTATGAGGAATAGAACCTGAATTAGAAAATCATTTAATCTCATTACTGTAAGTGCAAAATAAGCATCCTAATGAACAACGGATATGATCTCATACTATAGGTAACTCTTAATAGTAAAGAGACGTAATTGCATCAAATTTGTCAACAAATGTTTTTTATCAGATGGATAGTGGCACTGTAAATTTATACTTTACCCATTTTTGGAACTATAGAAGATTATTGCAAAATAGAAATCCCGATGTAATCAACGTCATCATCAACTATTGGCATTAGACAGGACAATATTAGTCATTAATCATTCAGTCAGGGTAAAGAGTCGAGTGGCCGAAATGCATGGCACTTTGGTGAACTAAATGATTACTTTTCACTCCCATAGGTTTTGCCTCAATATCATACTACAAAAAGAGCTAACTTTCAGACCGAATATTAATTCTAGATTTGTCAGGTTTTCAGATTAGCGAGATTCCAGGGATTTTTTCCTTCCTCTTAATCATGCTAAGTGTATCATCTCTTATTTTGTCGATATTTCCCCTAGAAGATACCGATAAACACAATATACCGTTGTTTATAGGAAAGGTCATCAGGATACCTTTTCATGTTTAGCAATGTTATAATTTACCTTTCCTAACCGATCACTAAAATCCGTTAGTAAAGCCATATTAGATAACGACTGGACATACAACTCCTGTTCATCTAAACCATTCAGCAAGGGCTCGACGCCCTTCTGGAATCCACCGGCGATTACTTCACCAGATGTATTAATTATACCAACAAATCTAATGCTCTCATCTAAGCTCATTATTCTCTCACAAAAATCAGAGTCCACACGAAAATATTGGATATGCCATTATAAATCGGTTAGCAATTTAGTTTTTTCCTCTGACATTCTTATCACTAATGAATGACCATTCTTGACGTGTAGAGGATAGTGTAACTTTGCTAATTCCGCAATATTCAAGTCAGAAAAATATACCATGTTATATTTTGCCAACACTATGTTGCAATCCAAACAGTATATCTCCTTGAACACCATTAAGATATGTATTGCAGACCTGTATTATTTTAACTAATTTTGAGCCTAACTAATTTTCGTTCTTAGGAAAATTCTGATTCTTTGCATTTTTATTTTCTGTGAGATTCATCTTATCAAGTTTGTAGTATATTACTTCTCCTCTTCTCTCTACTACTGCGACAATTGCATCTTTACCCATGATATTTATATCTTGAAGAATCTTTGAGAGAGTCCTTACTCCAGTGTTTGTGCCTTCATTGATTCCAAACACAACGTACTTTGCTGCCTTTTTTTCAAATTCTCCACGATCATATACTCTGAAGTCTACTCCAAACCCAAATCCTTCTTTTGCCACATATCCCCTGCTTCGAAGATCGCGATAAATCAAAAATTTTGTAAGTATATTCTTATCGAATTTTAGAGCTACTCTCAATAGAGAATCAAAGCCCATTGGCTGTTGGTCTTTAAAGGCCTTTAGTCTATTAGTATGCATCAAATAAAGCGCTTCATACGGTTTCAGAATGTAAACCGATCTTTCCATTTCTCCATATCCTTTGTTGCGTAGTTGATCCTGGCTTTTCTTATCTTGGATTATAATTGTGCCCTTTTTGAACAAAATTCCTTCTACTGTAAATGAAAAATCAGTGGATGAAGAAATTGCTTCGGCTGAAGACATAACGAATAAATCAGAGCCTCTGACCCATTTAAGTATTAAAACAGTTGACAGGATATGAAAGGTGTAAATTATAGAGAACCCCGCGGAATGCCTTATGTTAGAAGAGAGTATATTCGTGGAAAGCCTCAGCTGAAGATTGCAAAATTTTCATCTGGTCAGCCCAAGAATGATTATGATTATAAGGTAGAATTGATTGTTACTGAACGACTTCAAATCAGACATAATTCATTGGAGGCGGCGAGACTCGCTGCGAATAAGACAATGGCAACTGCGGGCGATATGAGTTTCTTCTCAAGACTGACTGTTTATCCCCATGTTGTTTTACGAGAGAACAAAATGATCGCCACCGCGGGCGCTGATAGACTCCAGGAAGGAATGAGAAGAGCATTTGGAAAGGCAATGGGACTTGCAGCTAGGGTTCACCCCCACCAGTCCATATACGAAGCCTATGTAACACAGGCTAACTTACCGCTGGCAAAACGTGGCTTGAAGGTGGCATCAAGTAAATTAGGATGTCCAACTGTGGTAAAAGTTACTCAACTAAGGGAAATCAAGTCTCAAGAAGACGAAGATTAATTTACGTCAATAATATTGATATATTCACCAAAAAATTTTAATGATTTAATAGGGTTTGTTTAGATATCCTAAAGTAAATCTTAGATTCTATTAATAAACAGGGTATGATCTGATGAGGATTAGCCCCAATACTTTCTTCACCTCAATTATTAATAGGATTAAATCCCTATCTGCTCTTACTATAGAAGAGAACTCTGTATTACCGCTGT
>JALZOS010000039.1 GCA_030913755.1 Thermoproteota archaeon
AATTCAGGCATCCCGTTAATGTTATAGTAAGAGATTCAGGACTTTTTAAATATCAGAATTATTCTTGTTAGATGGTTATGCTGGCAAATAAACCACAGATAATTCTGGTGGCATTCGTAGTCACATCCACTCTAATAATGTTGACATGTTTTAATCCAGTCGATGCACAGACGAATGAGACTAGCGTTAAAATAGTAGCGGCAGGAGGAGGAAATAAGACTTCTCCTTTGACTATTTTTGTACCTGAGAATATTGAGATCAAGGCTGGAGAAAGTGTTACTTGGAACAATCCAACGCCTGTTGCAGAACCGCATTCTGTTACTTTCATGAAAGATAGTAAATACTTCCCAGCATTTGTGGCACCATTCCATGTTCCTAATTCAACTGAATTTCAATCTTTAGATCCAAATTCTAATGCAGAACCACTGTTTGTACCTGTTCCAGGAGAATCTCCGCAAACAAAAACTGTAGTAACCGTAAATGCTCGAGCATTTATTCCAGTTGTAATGGATTCTACAGGCAAGAACGTTACATATCTTCCCCCAAACTCAAATTATACTATGGATGGGACGGAGAGTTATGTTAATTCTGGCTGGCTTTGGCCTGAAGGACAGGCACCCCCAGGAGGGCCTCCAATAACCATATTTACTGTGACATTCGAAAAACCGGGGACCTATTCTTATTTGTGCAATGTTCACCCGTGGATGACAGGAAGCGTAACAGTCAAGTAGCAGACTAAAAGACGCTGCCACTTTTATCTTCGTAAGTTATTAATTCACAACCGTTCTCCAGGTCTTTTCAAGAATTTTTGTTACTCCTGGTGAACCGTTACCACTTGAGCTCATAGCGGGAAGTAACGAAACAAGAGTGTTTGGACCCGACTTTAGCAGTACCGGAGCCTATCACCTCGAAGGTGCATTCCTTAAGGGAAATGCAGCTTACAAGATATTAATTAGCATATCATCGATAAATTCAAAACCCCCACCAAATCCCATAGCGGACGAATTCACTATAAAAACAGTCAGCTCTGCCTGACATCTATTTTTGTTCTGACCTGTAAAGTCCTTACAAAGCATTTTAAAATCCTAGTAAGGATAGGTATTATTGTAATTCACATGCATTCGTGAAAGCAAACGTAACACCGAATTGTATTTTTTCTACATATTTATTTATATTGTCTAGTGGCACTCATTAAGCACGACTTGAATTAATCACAAATAGCGGTTCTTCAAATGAAGTTTTTATCTATTTTCACAGTAGTGTTGCAAGAGGAATTTGAGTCCAGCGCATGAGATAAGAAGTAGAAACTAAATACTTACCGCTCCATGTAAATCAATTCTACCATGCTTGAAGGCTTCTTTTATTATCGTGAATTCTACCTGTTCTGCCATTTTAGCTAATTTTCCAATATCTTCGCGATAATCTTCAAAAGACGTGTGTTCTTTATGACCCAGAAAAATTTCCTTAATTTGATAGCCGGACATCACAGCTTCAATCAAGAACCACACATCAATTCCCCATCCATCTGGAGGGTTCTTTTCAAGTAGACTATTCCATACCTCATTCCTTGCGCATACCTCACCACTCAATGGCTGTTCAAAATGAGAAAGCTCAGGGAAGAAGATATGCAACATTGGCCTAGCGATAAGTTTTGTTACTGCAGCGTCGCGAGCATGCCTTTGGTAGTAACCCCTTACCATGTCACAATTAGTACAACCATCTACCAGTTTATCTATCCATTCCGGAGTCAGATTCTTTATGTCTGCATCAAGAAAGAGTATAATGTCTGCTTTAATTTTAATCGCTTCTCTCAGTCCTGTTTTCATAGCAATTCCTTTTGCAGGAAACATTTTAGCTTCCTGCTGAACCACTGTGCCACCCGCCTTACGAGCTAGTTCGGCAGTCCGATCTGATGAAAAAGCATCCACTACTATTATTTCTGGGATATAACGGCTTTTCTTTGCAGTAGTAATAACATGTTCAATGGTCTCTTCTTCATTCTTGGCTGGAAATATGACTAGGACTTTTGGGATGGCAATTCCGAGATCCATACGTTCTAGAATTTATTGCATACATATATAGTACTATCAGATTAAGCATGGATTATAGTAACTCTCTACATCCTTCGGAGATAGGAAAAATGATCGTCTCACAGAAAAGAGTCCTTCGCTAGTCACGACTGAAACTGCTCATGCTAAACTTTTTATTTATGTCGAAGTTGCTCCGGTCAATACATAAGATTAAAGGATATTCATAAGAAGTACTACGGAAGAATAAATCTACGGAAGAATAAACAATATTGTTCCCTTCAGCTCAAGATGTAGGACAAATTAGAGCCCGAGTACTGCATACGATACAATACGGTCTGGAATTTGACTTGACCACGGAGCAATGTAAGCATTTTTTGAAGAGACATGTTAACTCAAACACTACGATGGTTGTTTTGTTTATTGATATTAATGGGTTGACTCAAATGAGTATTACCTTGCCGCCGCCAAAATTTGCCACCATAGTACAAGTTTTTTCCCAAGAAACAGGATTAGCAATAATTGGACATGGCGGATACGTACTAAAGTATGTCG
Organism: Thermoproteota archaeon; assembly: GCA_030913755.1. Lineage (GTDB taxonomy): Archaea > Thermoproteota > Nitrososphaeria > Nitrososphaerales > Nitrososphaeraceae > TA-21. The sequence continues at coordinate 2,583 of JALZOS010000039.1, forward strand.
GTGATTCCGTAATTGGGATATTTCCTGCAGAATTTGATAAGAGGAAGGCCTGCGAAAATGCTTTAAATTGTGCGAAAAGTATTCTTTCCATCGTTAGAGAATGCATAAATCCAGCATTAGGGGATAATAATCTTCCACACATAACGGTAAAAGTGGGACTAGACCGTGGTCCTTCTTCGGTAATATTATATGGCAAGAGCATGGATTTGGCTCCAATTGATTTGATCGGTCCGAGCATAAGTATGGCATCAAAGATAACATCTGCTGCAGAACCGAATCAGATTCTGGCAGGTCAATCAGTATATGACGTGTTTACATCTGACGGTTTATTTAGGAACAAGTTCACCAATATAAAATTTCCTTATGATAAATGGAATTATGTAAATAAGTCAAGTGGTAACATTTACGAATTATATTCCTATGAATAGAGTTCATTTGAGTGAGTTAGAGTAGGTAAGTTGGGCAGTATTAATAATATGAAATTATTATTCATGTAAAGACAAATGAAATGAATTGAAATAAAGATCGCATTCACTGGAATAACCTGAGGCTCTTGTCACCGGTCTCTTCCAAGAATTTATGAATGTCCACTATGATATCAGAGTAGTTCCGCCTCTCCCGCAAGGGTATTTCTTTTTCTCCTGGAAAGACTGTGTAGTTTATCCACCTGATGGAAAGTGGGTTCTTTGAAATTAACCACAAATTCTTGTCCTTCGGTTGAAATCTTGCGATATTATCAATCTCTGCTTGCATTTTACCGTTAACCTCTCTAGCTATCTGTATAACAAGTGCTTTGTCGGATGAATTTTTCAGCGTGTAAAGATTAGGGATTACTATATCTAAAGCGATATTATTGATTTCAATTTTTCTTGCAGAAGGTAAAGTACACACTGTTAACATAAAATGCAGCAATGCTTCACAAAGTGTGCCTATAGTCTCTTCATCCGCAGCATCGATATGCTTCTCGCATTTATCAAATATCAATTTTATGTAATATCTAGATAATCCGATATCAGAGGTAACGTCGCTCTGAATTTTTTCCTTACCAATCTCATCAATTATAGAATAAAGCGTTGTGCTTATCTCCATCCTGTCAGTTCACTCAGCCAAGTTGATCATTAATGTAATCTTATATATTCTGTCTATTTTAGATCTTATTTTAAGCTCTTATGTTGTAAGATTGAAATGCAATGCGGTGCATTACTACTATTTATTATATTGAGATCTGGGAATAATATTCGTGGTCGCAAATCTAGCAATCAACGGATTTGGTAGAATAGGTAGATGTTTCGTCAGAGCTGCACTAGCCGATAGGGAGTTCCTTCAGATTGCAAGAATACTAGGAATAAATGACCTAACGGATCCTAAGACTCTCGCCCACTTATTCAAATACGATTCAACATTTGGAAGATATGAAGGTATTGTAGAAGCAAAGGAAAATGAGATTGTAATAAACGGACATAATATCAAGGTATTTTCTGAAAAAGACCCATTGAAGCTTCCGTGGAAGGATTTGATGATAGACGTGGTTATTGAATCTACAGGCAAATTTAACGATGCCAACGAAGCTATGAAACACATAACCGCAGGGGCCAAAAAGGTAATAATTTCGGCACCAGCAACTAACCCAGATGCAACTGTGTTATTAGGAATTAATGATAACATCTATGATAATAGTAAACATCATGTAATTTCAATGGCATCTTGTACTACCAATTGCCTCGCACCGGTACTGAAAACACTTAATGACAAATTCGGTATCGAAAGGGGGTACATGACAACTTGCCACGCGTATACTAATGATCAAAGAATCTTGGACTTGCCACATAAAGATTTAAGAAGAGCCCGTGCAGCCATGATGTCAATAATCCCTACTAGTACTGGTGCTGCAAAGGCGATAGGTTCTGTTATACCCGAATTAAATGGGAAAATGGATGGAATGGCACTCAGGGTCCCAGTAAGTAACGGTTCTATAATTGATCTAGTCCTGATGCTAAATAGAGAGGTTACCAAAGATGAAGTGAATAAAGTACTGAAAGATTCATGCGACACTAATCTGAAAGGAATTATGGCTTATACCGAAGAACCCATCGTGTCTTCAGATATAATTGGAGAATCGCATTCGTCAGTTGTAGATGGACTTTGTACAATGGTGTTAGGTGGAAAAAGTAACCTAGTCAAAGTCTTGTCATGGTATGACAATGAATGGAGTTTTGCCTGCAGATTAGTTGATTTGGTAAAATTTATTCTTCGAAAGATGTGAATAATTATGATTGTGGCCCCATCAATGGAGCCTTAAGTTACAGATCTAATCTTTGAAAGAGATTGCTAGGCAAAGTTGGAATTTATAATCACGGGAAGTTAATAAGAAGGAATTTGCAGGACTGTTTTAATAAATGCGTATAGCGGTTTGTTAGAAGGGGATCTGAGGAAATTGGAGGAGCAGCGGAGCGTATGATAATGATTGGATCATAATCCTGGCCTCGGACTGTCGAATTTGTATTCGGTAAATTTCTCATACATCTCCGTGAAGTTAACAGGGAAACTTGGACCATAGAATTCTGTAATCAGCTCAGGAGACCTGTTTATAAGTTTGAAGATGTCTTTCAGCGTTATTATTCCGGTCATCTTTTGATCTTTGTCAACTACCACTAATCTACGGATATTTTTGTTGTTCATAATTTGCATTGCCTCCTTCACAGATGAAGTTTGTTCTACAGTCACCAGAGGTTTGCTCATGAGATCCCGCAATGGTACTCGATATAACCATGGGCTAAGCTTTCCTAAGATGCGTACCACATCACGCTCGGTGAATATACCTACTGGTTTTTCCCTATCTTCCAGGGTCACTAATATAACACATCCGATATTATTGTCAAGCATAATTTTGCATGCACTCATAATATTCTGCTCTTCGGTATCGGTTTTCACATTAGGATTCATTATGCCAGAAACGATTGTTGAGTCTAAGCTCATACCTGATAGATACTATCAGTGCTATTTCTTGGTTGTGAATTTAGTGCAATGCAGAGCATTTTATCCTATGTGATCATAACGAACTTATTTAT
>JALZOS010000049.1 GCA_030913755.1 Thermoproteota archaeon
TGCTCGTACAGACCGAGCGTATTGCTTTATGTCAACCAAAGTCACATAATTGATCTTATTTGAGATCAATCTGGCTTATCCATTCTCTAGACTCGAAGGCTTCAGGATAGCCTCGATTGCTAACAATCTCCTTGAAATACAAATAGTTCTTTCCTGCCTTCGAATCGTTAATACCACAGGTGAATTTTTTAACAAGATGATTCAGAATCAACAATAGGTAATAATACCTCGAAGGGTGAATACTGCCTATGCAATACCCACAGTCAGTTTTTGTTCTGTGCGATAAGTGTCATTGGTGTGTAACCTGGCTTGATAAGACCAAAATGTCCGCATATGATAAATGCCCACAATGTACTAATTCTGAAATGTTATCGAGCTTTCCCATATTGCCAGATGAATCATTTACATTTAATTATGATAAGAAAAGAGGTGTAGAATTTGATTTTAGCCGAAGAAAAAAATAAGGAACACATTGGACCCTAACGTCTAACATCGTTAAGGACGGCCATAAGTGATGATATGGATAAGTTGCATAAAGAAGCCACATCATACTATAACGTTTTAAACGTTTTCCGTTTATCATTGCAAATGTTCAGACTCAAGGAGAAAGTAAGAGAGACTGAGGGGATTCTCGTGGTTGAGGACTATTGTTTTCATATAATCCAGTTCTAATACTATACGAAGCCATATTGAAATTGAGTTGGTATTTTTTCCTCAACATAGCGTTAAGTGATGTATTCCATTCATTTAAGAACAGTAAAAGCGGAACTATATAGAGAAAAAAAGGTATATGCTAATTCGATTTGAATTGCGTATGAGTAGACTGAAATCTTCAAGAAAACGACACATGAATTTGTAAATGCAAAAAATACAGATTAAATTTCAGTCAGACTTTAATAATCCCCAAAGAAAAACGGATCAAATGAATATAGGAATAGTATCACTACTCTCCTTTACTATCTGACAGTGCGAAACCATTGTGGTATTAAACCTCAAAAAATGAAAATTGGTTTGGTACTTCAGTTTAGTATTCCAGTCGCTCTCATTACCTCAAGGACTCGTCTATGTCCATATCGGGCGAGTCAGTGCTTTGAACACCGAGTCTAGTAGTTGCGTTTGCATTAGTACCAGTTTCTGCACTTCCAGAGGTGGTAGTTATTTGACCACGAATGGCACCGTCTGGATATATTTCTGTGTGGACATTGACATATGCACTTCCATTGCTCATTAAATCAACTAGATCTGCTATCTCCGAACCCTCCAGTGGACCCTCCAAGTCACTTGTTTGAATATCACCGTTGAATTGTAGTTCAACAGAGTCTCCATCTGCTTCTTCCCCCTCAAATAATGTCGCTACAATAGGACCAATTCTTTAATGAATGGCTCATTTCCCTCTTGTTAAACAAAAAGAAATCTACGTTCTTCAATTCTGCAGTAATGGGAATGAAAATTCCTCCAATTCATTTGCAGCACTAGACTAGTTTCAAGAAGTGTCTTTGATCTTCTTTTCTTGTTTTTTGTCTTTATCCAATGAGATGTCTACAAATTCAGGCCTCTTTGCTGGGGAATTATTCCCTTCTTCACAATATTGATGCATGGTATTGGGTGTGATAACACATGATCTGTAAAGATCTCCGGAATTTACAACTACTTTTGGAAATGTCGCAACGAACTCAACGACGTTATCACTTTGCGTTGTACTGTTGCTGACACCGGACGGGTTTATTGAATTTAGGGGAAATAACTTTGCTTTAGATTTTCCATTAGCAGTAACAAGTGCTAAAATGTCTCCTGTCTCTTGTGTTACGCCGAATACTGAGACTACCACCTTGAATACGTCTTTGCCTACTCCGGTCTCCGCATGTGCATAGTTCGCAAGATAGGAAACTGGTGCATAGTCGAAAACGGCTAGCAAGGCTGCGAATGCTACAGCTGAGATTATTATTTTGCGATACCACACAGACAGCGATCTCATCTTAATATGTTCTGACACAAGCGATGTAATGGAGATAGCGATTATCTGTATTTCGATGGATTTGTTGTATCAAATCTCTAAAGCTGCAGGTACATATCTAATTTCGAGATAAATATACGGAAGTAGATGATGGGTAAAACAACTGATAATTTTAGACTAAGAATTCATCTGGTAATCAAGCTTCCATCGTTTGTATAACTTCTTCAGGTTCTTTCTCCGGTCCGCCAAATAACCGGGCGCATTAGGTGTACTTGCCATTACTAAAAATGGCAAAAAAAATGATTACAACAAGTTAAACCTATTATGTTAATATGGTAAAGCTTGTTTTGAGGCAATAGGGATTACAGGCTGCAAGGACTGACCAAATAATTTCGCGTAAGCATTTTTTATAATTGTGAAGTATTCCGTGGGCTGGATCAGCTGCGTACCTGTTTGGTTGTTATATGTAATATTGACTAGATTAAAGTTAGGTGTGTCATTGGCAACAAAGCTCCACTCCCAATAAGCCAAACCCCATATGCCAATTTCTTTGAATTTTCCAACTATCTTATTAGCGTCACCTTGACTTATATCACTCAGAGTTTCATCTATCTCCCAGACCTTCTCGCCTTTCTCGTTATAAGTTTCCACTCTTTTTATATTATTCCATTCACCAATGTATAACGGGATGCCGGCTATTCGACTTGCATTTTCAAACAACTGAAGTTTGTCACTTTGATACCCGCCAGAAGGAATTCCATATAGTGAAAATTTAAACACTGCGTTCTCTTTATTATGGGGGAACATCTTTACCAAATTTGAGGACGTGACATTTATTGTGCTCTTAAGGTCTATAGGGATGTTCATACTGTATACTAGAGTCTTATCGGTAATTTTTCGGAGCTCGTTAGTCATGAAAGTATTGTATTTACCTATTTTTGTCCATTGATCTTCATTGTGAACTTGTGGTTCACTTAGAATTTCATAACCCACAGTACTTGGATGTTTGTCAACTGTACTGACTATTCTTTTCAGGAATTCTAACTGGAGTATCCAGCCGTCTGTTCCATTTACCGCCCTGATATCTCTGTTCCACCAATTACTCCACCATGTTACGGCTGCATTAGACTTTGGTGCCCCGCCGCTTCCCTGCTCGTAAAGTACAGTTGTGTCGTTGAAAAGGTACGCTGGGAAGCCAGTGCCACGTTTGAGGTTGAGCCAGGAGGATGTATGAAACTGATGGTTATCATATATGACTTTTATTCCATACTTGTCTGCAGTTTTTGCTACATCCTTTATCTCTTTAAGGAATGCGGTAGAGTTTCTTTCGTACGCTTCCCAATAGAACCTGTACCGAACATGGTCCATAATGCCTGTACTGGCGAGAGTTTCAAAACTACTTTCATAATAGTTACTTGGAAAATCTTTAAAACCCTCTCTCATCTGAGGCATACTAGTGTAATATCCTCGCATATTAACGCCCAGAAAAGGTCGGCTACTATCGCCTACTGATTGTTGTTCAGTTCCATTAAGAAAAGCATACTTCATACTCGGAAGCGGCTTAGCGTCTGCTGTATCTAAAAAATGATTGTTGAGAATGTATAAGCTTGTAGCAAGCACAATACACAGGAGAACAACTCGTGTTTCCATATCTTTATAGCTCCATTTCATGTGTACTACGAACTATATTGTACCCCCCGGTATTTGGGACATTGTGAAGATCATTCTGTTCATTGAAATGTTCGAAATTCACAGTAGAATACCAAAAAATATCTTTAAAACAAAACTTAGTTAGTCAAATTAGATAAC
>JALZOS010000062.1 GCA_030913755.1 Thermoproteota archaeon
GAACTATACCCCTCAGTTAGTTTGTCTGGGGATCACGCATTAGCATTAGCAAATGGCTGTCGCAAATACAAGATTGACCTTCTTATCAATGGAGTTGTAATCACCCACTCTATCATTGGGCACAGCAGCAGAAGAAGGTAGAAATATCGTACGTCAATAATGATACAACTGATAGAAGAGGTGGTCAGAAATCGCCATATGATGGATTGACTTACAGTCAAACGTACATTATCAAAGTCCGGGATCGAACACCTACAAAAAAAACTTTTTGAACTTGTTAATTCCAAGTTTAGATCACTATTGACTCAGAGATTCGTATTCCGAGTAATTGCTCTAAACCCATTATCCCTAGTGGGTCCTTGAATACAAGCGGATACATGTCAGTAGTTGTACCTAATGAATGTTCAAAGCCTGACTGTCAATGAAGATCAGGGTGGCCAGATATACATTACATTAGGAATTGGGGGAGCAAAACTGTACAGTTTTTCGGCAAAAGCCTAATACGTCGCCACATAGTATGAGGGATTTGGATTTTTAGAAATCTCCTTAACCGGTAATGGCCGAAACCTTACTGGCACTTGCTACACTAGTCCTAATATTTTAGTCAAAGACAGCTTCAACCTAATAAAATAGAGTTGACTTGCTTACATGAAAGCAGATCGATGTAATCCATTCCATCTAACACTAGCGACTAATTTAATAAATTCCTGAGGAGGAACCCATAACTTGATAATCTCTAAGTAGAAAATATACCGACTTATAGAACAAAGGGAATCAAAATTTAGATAACTGTACCACAAACAAGAAAAGAAACATTGTGCATTAAGAGCAAACTTGGCATGCGGGACTTAAGAAAAGGAAAGCGGGTAATAAGTGATTGTACAATGGCGATACAGACGAGCAGGCTTTACAAACAATAGAGAACTCGTGTATCATTACATCAAGACTTATCCCTGCTCATATGTTAGAAAAATTAGCATCCGGACTAGCGAGGGTCATCCGTAGGATTTGCCATAAGCAACAAGCCGGGGTGATCTATGATAGAAAGACGACCGTTGGCTCCCACACCAAACAAGCACTGGGCAACCACTTGTGTGACACCTGTAAATCAGTACAGAAGGATCTTTCTCCTCAATATTATAATAATATCCACTAACGAATTTGGCTACAGTTTGAAGTCCACAATTTTTCAGTACACTCTGGGTAACTCCACCCACTGCAACCAATTAGAATGTTACTCATAATTGCTTCGATATTGATAATGTGTATTATTAAGACTTGATACTACTTTTTAATTACAAAAATGCACATATCTATTGAGTGAATTTAATTAAGCCAATAGTTCTCAGAAAATCAGTCTTATCCACAATATCCCAATGTTCTACTATATTACCATTTTCGTTCATCCTATACAAGTCGGCTGTGCTCAGTTGAATGGCTTTGTTAGATGGTGGATTTCCCATGAATTCCCCCTTCTGAGTAGCATTTGTAAGACTGAATACAACTACCTTATCTCCTTCTCCCAAAATATGTTTTATCGTTGTCTGTGAGTCGGGAAACTCCTCGAAGTAAGTTCTATAGACCTGCTTGAATTTCTCAACTCCTGGCGCAAGGGTAGGATTGTGTTCTGTGATGTTTATATCGACATATTTGTCAATTGCACTCAAATTATGATTATTAAAGACTTGCTCGTAGTAACTTTGGATTAATTCCTTATTTCTCTCATTACCTGAAGGCGCTCTATCCTCTGCCATCGTGTTATGTACTGGCGAGGTAATAATTAACGCTACGGTACTGATAATGGTCGATCTCAATGCCGATATGAATATTGTAGGATTTTTTTGTAATGCCAATTTCAAATAATTATCTTTTCAATTTATTCCTTAGTCTACTTGGCATAAACGATGTTCGTGTTGAAGATTAAACATGAATATAATGCACATATGCTGCAAAAACTGTGTGTTTAAAGACGGTTATATGTCCCACACCCGTTTATTCAGTTGTGACAATGTTAGAAACTCATACCTCAATGATTTAAGGAATGTAGTGCAGCCCCGACAAGCCGCTAATACTTCAGAAAAAGATGCTGAGTTTTTTAGCCAAAAACATTGCGTGAAATGTGAGTCATGTCACTGGACAACCTCTTATATTGACGTAACAGGTTATCTTGATATAAGTGGAAAGCAGGTGCAATGTCCCACTTGCAAGAAGGGAATAATTGAGATTATTGAAACGTCTTGTGGTCAAAACGACGTCTATGTTCCTCCGTCGTATCTGGGTTTTATATTCACTGATTGGTAAATAGTCCAGATCCATCTATTTTTTCATTTTCAATATTGTCTTGCGAGGAATACAGGGATATAGAAATAATCATAGATATTAAGATACTAAGTTACAAGACATGCGGGTCATATTGATCCTGACTTAGGCGAAAATTTACATTAAAATGTTTCCATTCATATTACAAACATGATGGTCCTGCTGTTTGCCTTCTAGTATCAAAGGAAAGTTATATCCCAGACTCCTGGTTCAACCCCCATCGATCTCTAACCTTGTCTTCCACCTTTGAAAACACGAACCTATCGAATATCAATCCTATAATGAATATCACAATCATCGTGGCAATTATCTGAGGCATGTTAGAAAATTCTCTTCCGACTGCCAGAATGTACCCTAAACCTACGAGAGTATTAATCAGCATTTCTGCACCAACTACCGCATGCCAGGCAAACGACCAACCTTGTCGCACACCGATTATGAGTGAAGGAGTAGCTGCAGGCAGCATTACGTGGCGGAACAAGGAAAACCCTTTTGCGCCCATATTAGCTGCAGATCTTAAATATATGGGCGGGATGTTTCGTATGCCGCTGTATGTAGAGATCATGATGGAAAATACCGAACTCATTATCACCACAAAAAGAATTCCAGAATCGTTCAATCCTATTAGTAAAATAGCAAATGGCACCCATGCGATGCTAGGAAATGATTGCAGACCGACCGCAAACGAATTCATGGTCCTTCCGAAATATGTAAATTTCACCATAGCTAGTCCCACTCCTACACCGATAATTATGGAAGTAACGAATGCGGTGAATAGTCTTAGCAATGTTACGCCAGTACTATAAATCAGCGTGCCTTCAGCGATCAAATTCACAAGTGACTGCGCAACCTGCAATGGCGAAGGCAATGACACAGTTGGGAATATTTCCAGCAAGTATATTCCTTCCCATATTGCTATGAATGCAACAAGGAATACCGCAATACTTGCAGCGTCCTTGAAATCTATTTTGCTACGATTCTTTCTTTTCTTTATTTCTTTAGATTGATAGGGTTGTTGCATATGTTTGATCCTTACTATGGTAATGCGCTTCTCTTAATTCATCCAGAGCTTCTGATA
>JALZOS010000079.1 GCA_030913755.1 Thermoproteota archaeon
AAATGATTGAATGGATGGCATAAGGACTTATACCAACATATGGAGCCCCTAGAAATTGTAACTCATAAACTAGCGAAGAGAATATCGGCAAGACTATTCTTAAACCTAGATTCTAAAAGTAAATGATGGACGAAGATGAAGATCAGTGGCTTATGATGATAATACTGTATATCTTATTGGCAAGAATGAAATCAAGTTTAGTTCCCTTAGTGAGCGGCGAGCCAGGGATGAAAACGCTTGAAGCATAAAGACGATATGGATTCGCAACGACGAGTATCGATTTTATGTAAGGACGGTATTCGATACACAATACTATTTATGAACGCAAGGTACTCCACTCCACGTTGGCCGTGTCGTTAGGACAGAATAATTGATTATTAATATCGTCGTGGCCCTTATTGTTTCTTTCCAAAATCTGCCATAGATTTTCTTGAAGTCTCGATTGCTTTTTTCCTTCTTGGTTGTATCACGAGAATGTATAATGATCCCACAACATACACAGATAGTAGTATTACTTGTGCGATAGTAGTCTCTAGTGTTGGATGAATTCCAGTCATCTTTGCTAGATTAATATCCAGTCTCGGGATAATTCCGATCATATGTGTAGTAGAAATGTATCCAATCTCCTGAAAAGACCTGACAGCATTTCCAATAAATGCTATTGACATGTAAGCTCCCACGCCCATAGTTAATCCAAATAGAACTCTAAGAGGTAATTTCTTACCTATCCTTTTTATTAGAAAAACAATTCCCACTATTACTACAAGACCTATTAGTAAACCAGCTATTACATACCATTCCATATACTTGGCAAATGATAGCATTGCCTGATAGAAAAGAACAGTTTCAAAGCCCTCTCTATAAACAGTAAAGAACGAAAGCATGATAAAAACCGTTACACTTCCTGTTGTGGTAGCATGCCACACTTTCGCTTTGACAAATTCAATCCATTTCTTTGTTTCAACTTTATTGAGCACCCAAAAACTGACCCAAAAAAGTACAGCTACTGCCGAGATGCCAGCTACAGCTTCAATTAACTCTCTACTGGCTCCCGATATTTGGATTATGTATTCGGCAATAAACCACGTAACAGCAGTTCCTGCAGCTGCAATCGCAATACCATAATAAACATGTTTTTTGAAACGTTCATTTCTAGATGCTTCGAGATAGGTAAGAATTGCACCAATAATTAATGCTGATTCCAGACCTTCCCTGAATATTATAGTAAATGATGTTGAGAATGCTATAGTAGGAGCAATAACACCAGTGCCTGTTACAAGTCTTTCAGATTCATCAAGTCCCTGCCTTATCTCAATTATTTTAGCTTGTACACTTTCGTAGGGTACCTTTGATTGGATAAGATTTCGCAATTGGGCAAATTTTATCTCCATATCAAGCGTGAAATCCGGATTTATTGGCCGTAACGGAATTTCAATATTCTCATAGCTATCTAGATAGGCAGAACGTGAAGCTGACAATGATTCATCGTATTTTTTTTCCTTATATTCCTGTAGCACATTATCTAGCTTTAGCCTAATCTGATCAATATTATCTCTTACCACTCCCTTTGACGATTCGTCTGTTTGGCCTATCTCATTTCTTTCACCAGTATAAATTCCGAATCCCCGGCTTAATTCTTGAATATCCGCAAATGTTTTTCCCTTAGTTTCACTAGTTTTAGCTGTCTGGTTAGTGATATCTCTTGTAGTGACGGCATTTGTCCCCTTTTGACTACCAGTTGGGGATTGAAATGACTGGCTCTTCAAAAGTGTTTCTGCGTTGTCCAGCTTCAAAAGGATATTGTTAACAAAGGTTACTATTACTCCAGACGGAGCTTTATCCTCCAACATCTGCCTCAGTTGATCTCTCATTTGTATTTCTATAGTCGTCTTCAGTCCATGATCATGTTTTTCAATTGGTGGTTCAAGATATTCAAAATTATCCAAGTATGCAGTTGTTGCATATTGCTCAGCTTTCTGGTAATCACCACTTTTGACTTCCCTAGTCACGTTATGAAGCAGATGTTGTATCATTGCAAAGTATTGCGTATAGTCATTAGTATCACTACCTTGATTAATTATCTCCATTTTACCAGTGCGCAGTGGGAAAGAGGATATCGAATCTTCTACTGACTTCTCTATCGAAGAGATTAACCGTGAAATTTCTACTTTATCTAATTTTTTTGTCATGTAACTTTGTAGCTGGGCGAATAATAGGTTAATTTCAGAATTTCTGTTCTTTGATACGGAACTAGCTATTTTGTCATAATTTGATTTTGATACGTTAACCAAACCTAGTGCATTTTGATAATCAACTTTACTGAACTCTTGTACATTGCCTATTTTTTGTCCAGCGCTACCATTTAGGGTCGCTGCATTTGCTAATTGATACGATTTATCAGCATCATTTAATAAAAGTATTGTAGTCTGAGCAATTAGAGATTTATTTGTTTGAATTACTGGATCTATTATCTGGATATCGAAACGATCTAGAATGGTATTGAATTCTTTTATCTTCTGTTTCATTTTATCTATGGATATTTCAGATTTTATCATAAATGCCAAGTCTGCTAGTCCGGATTCAAGTCTATTGATTGAATCAGAGTTATTCACATCTTTTTCAAGAATATTTTTAATTGATGGAAAAATTACAGAATGCGGAATATATGCATGAGCAAAAGCCATATAGCTATCTCCCTCTGCTAAACTTTTTTCAGTTAACATCATTTGGGTTTGTATTCTTGCAAGATTGACCGTGACTAGAAGTACGTCCGTGCCTTCAGTTCTGGTTGTCTTTATCGTCTTGGTAGAAGGCACATTCTCAGCATAAACCAAAAAATTTGGCGATATGAATCCATTAATTACGATTAAAATTACAAGGCTGAGAGTAACAGATAATGATCTTGCCTGCCAAGAATTTTTTGTCTTTGCCAAAAGAAACTCTCCCTTGTAATTAATCAATCATTCCAACAGAGTCGTAATATCTACTGCGTGTTGGTTCTTACTACCACTAATCATAATGCCAATATCTCTTAGATTAGTGAGTACTAACAACATTTAAACCCTCTTACTGATTTCTAACATGAGAATTCGTAATCACGCAATCAGTCATTCCTTCATTACAAATGGCTAATTCGCAAAAGTTTTACATTCATCACGTTCGCACTAAACGAGGCAATGAAATTAAATACGTTTGAATAATTTATCTCAGCCTACATTATTGAAAAATGTCATGTACTAGACTTGATGAAAACTTCTAAAAATCAAGTGTATCATTGAGTAGTAATTGTGTCGGATTCTGGTTTTAGTTTAAACTCATAAATATCTTCAAACTTTATGTCTCCATCCATCCTTAAAGAACGCATTGATGCCAAACCATCAGATTACTCGTTAGTTTGACCAATTTGAATCATTATCTTGGTTTTTGTTTGTCTGGGGCTGGAAAAAGTACCAAATCTGTCCCTCGGACGCGGCTGAGAGAGTTACCCAACGAATAAGAATAATAATAGTTTAACATGACCAATTCTTCGATTAGATATAGTATTTACTCGCAAAAACCTAGCAATACCGGAAAGAACATTTGTACTAGTTACAGTTATTGCAGCTTCGTTAGCGGCCTACTTCTTTCTTTCGTTACACTTTTTCCCCATGGTTTACAATTCACATGCAACTTTCTCAAAACCTATACCTTTCATAAGTAACGTCACTTTATCTGAGTCAGATGTCCATATAGGAAAACAATTCGAAATATCTGTTATTGGCACTAATAAGGGCGATCCTGCAGACATCCAAATCATCTCTATATCGTTCCCTAACTTGACTATTATGAAAAATGATAATGTGAAGATAATAGATAATAATTTTACCCAGACGCCTTTGCGCATAGCTCAAGGGGACAATATAGGGTCAAGCTACATGGGTCTAGCCGAGACTACTATTGCAAAATATCCTTCTATTGAATTCTATAGCAGGCCATGGCAAACCGGCGCTGCTTATCACGCACAATTGCAAATAACGCCCCCTTCTATCGGAATTTTTATTGTGCTCGTTAAAATGGTGGCATTACCGCAC
>JALZOS010000078.1 GCA_030913755.1 Thermoproteota archaeon
ATTTTTGGTTAAAACAAGTTCAATATGGATAATTTTTCCGATAGTAAAGGACCGTATTGACAGGTTGATTTTCCTACGGATTCAGTGTATCTAATCAATACTACGCTGGTCAATCAGGGCAGAGTACATCTATAAAACGTAGGGTAATTAGTGTCGCGTTTGTAATGATCCAGACCAATCCACCACTTAACCTTATTAGCTGCAAACCATTCGAAAAAGCAAAAGTATAAAAGAAAAACATCAGGGTCTACAAAGTCTAAGTGACAGTGCATAAATACAATGTATGTGGTTCGTTACATGTGATAGTCTGGAGGTACGTTTGAACCTTGCCAGTCCTACAGAAACCCGACGTTGACATTCCTATCCTAGAAGGAAAAGAACTATCCGAGGAAATGAAGCGAATAGCGAATATTCAAGGAATCAATCTTTCTCTTGCAAATTTGGAGAAGACCAAAAAAATTCTTGAATCTCTGCCAAGATCGCTATCTGATGAAATCATTAAAATCAGAGAAAACAATGATTGATAAAACTCTATTTTGACAGTTCTGCATATGTAAAGTTATTTAAGCAGGAATCTGGAACGGCGACTGCGAATCTTCTTTTTAGACTAGCCCATGACAAGCGTATTCAGATACTGATGTCTTACTGGACAATAAACGAGACTACAGCCGCGTTAGATAGAACGTATAGAAGAGGAGAGATATCAGATGAAAACTATCCGATAATTCGTGCTACTCTTATTAAAAATCTCATCTTATATGGTGACGAGGGTTCAAGTGTTGGTATAGTCCCTTTACCCAACGTTATTCTACGTCATTCCATTGACGTGATAAATCAATTCCATGTATCCGCTGACGATGCACTACACTTGTATACTGCATTTGTAATGAATTGTGATTATTTCCTTTGTGATGATCGTAAACTAGTAAGTAGGACCAACGGTGAAATTTCAAACGTGAAAGTTTTAAGCATCACTGATCCTCTCTCAATGAATAGACTCATTAAAGAACTAGAGGCAAATTAAACTTCAAAACAAAAATGGGACCTCCTTTGGCAGGCTGATTATTTATTAGCACAGATGAAAGCCGAACTGAGATTAGAATCACAAGCAAGAGGTTTGATAGGTCCTACATCTTCAGTCCCTAATACAAATACCGGACCACAGAAAACAAACGAGTAACTTAGGAATAGGATAGATTAGTTAGTTAGCATTTGTTTTCAAGGTCGTTGTCGGGCGACACGAGTGTATAACTAACGTCATCAGGTTTTAAAGTCCAAATTCTATTGCTTTTACCACGAGATATCTTTTTTCCCATTTTTGTTCACATTCATTGCGGGGTTGCAGCTATTATCAATACTCCAGAAATCTCGATATGTTAAAATACCACATATTGTCATGAACGAGATACATCAAAGGCAAGTCATTTGGAAGAGAATCACGGTAAGCCGGGCGATGAAGACGGTGGAAGAAGTCTAGATGAACCTCCGGACACCAATTCTCACACTTGTGAAACGTTAGATGACGGGACGGAGGCCTTCATGCAATGGATGAATTCGGCCGATAAGAAATCTCTTTCTTCGGGCAACCCCATAGTCCTAGTAAAGTTCATCAATGATAAGCAAACAATACTCTACGATACAACCCTCTCAGCTGAAATAGATGTTGAGTTAACTAAAGGCATACCATATTGCATTCACTGTAAATCGGATGACTGTGCACATGTTGGCTTTACCATCCTTGTAGAACAAATTGAGGGACATAGACATGATGGTAAGGAAGAAACAGTGGATGATATGATCGATAGTTAAATTATAAACAATACAAGAAAGTCGTTTGATAACGTAGGCTATGGAAGATTGGTATTCCATTTTACTTTGGTTTTCTTTGAAAAATTTAAGTGCGATGAATTATTCTAATATAGTGTGGAGAAGGAGAAAGTGAAGCGGGGTGTACTTTATGATGATGACACATTAGAGGAAATGAAACGATATTACAAAATTGATGATCATGATGAACTTTTGCGATTCATAAAGGCTCATGGATTGAAGAATGACGATTCTGAAATAGAGCAGTAGTCACATTAGTAGCAATAATAATAAAGAAAACTAAATCGAACTCGTTATGCGATTTTCTCTTCTTGTAACACAATTAGATACGAACCTTCTGATTCAAGATTTTGCTGTGGTTATGATTGTAGCCGCTGTGATGGGATTTATTACATTCAAGTTAAAACAACCAACAGTAATTGGATATATATTGGCTGGAATGGTCATTGGACCATATACACCTCCATTTTCTCTAATACATGATGTCAATACCCTCAACCTTTTAGCAGAACTTGGAATAATCATACTCTTGTTTGTAATTGGAACAGAATTTCCTATAGCCAAATTGAGGTCAGTAGGAAGGATTTCAATCATTGTGGCTCTTGCCGAATCAATTGGAACCATGTTTATTACATTCTTTGTCGCAAAAACATTAGGGTTTTCGCAATTTGATTCTATGTTTCTGGCACTTGCAATGTCAGTTACGAGTACTATAGTTACAGTAAAGATACTCGAAGAACTGAACATGATAAAGGATAAATCCAGTTTGTTAATAATGGGTATATTAATCGTAGAAGACATCATCGTTATTACCACGTTAGGTATTTTGCAGTCACTAGCAGTAACAGCAGAAGTCTCATTCTTGCAGGTTTCGTTGTCCATAGGAATAGTCGCCGCTTTCATAGGAAGCATTCTGTTCTTCGGTTCAAGATATTTACCACCCTTAATAGATAAAGTGGCTAGAAAGTCTGATTATTCTGTTTTGTTAATAGTTATACTAGGCCTAGCCTTTGGTTTGTCTTTTGTTGCAATCCAACTTGGACTATCGCCTGTAATAGGCGCGTTCTTGGCCGGGGTACTGGTCGCTGAATCAAATAGTGCCGGCATAGCACGTGTCATAACAGTTCCTCTTCGGGACATATTTGCAGCGTTATTCTTTGTATCAGTGGGTGCACTTATGGATATATCGAAAATCCCAGTATTTATTATTCCAGCTCTAATCCTCATCATAACATCCTTCGCGGCTAAAATGGTCATTGCTACACCCGTCTTGATTCGAGCAGGATATAGTAGATCTACAGCAGTTAGGACGGGACTTGGTTTATCATCAGCTCGTGGAGAAATGTCACTCATAGTTGGAAAAGCTGGTCAGGACGTAGGAGCGATTTCTTCATACATACTTCCCATTCTAGGTGTTGTTACAATAATCACGACTTTCATTACATCATATATCCTGAAGTTGGGAACCAAAATTAACATATCCGCTTCACCAACGGAAAACAAAAATAACATTTGAGTTATAAAAGAAAAAGACATTCAGATTATGATATTAATTCTCTGATACTAAATGGATGGTCGCCCAGAGCAATATCAGCTGATCAGATTCCAGATGCACCCTGATGCTCAATAGCTTCTCCAGACAGAACCTATTCTCAACTGGGATGGTGTACATACTCGATGTAGTATAACATACGAAGGGGCCGTATTGGTGCTTTCCTTGAATAAATAAGTGGGTCTATATTTGTCTGAATGCATGATCGTAGATTCATTATCTTCATTTAAAATGGATTCCACCGTACGGAATCCTGGCCGCATCTGTTGCTGCGGCATTTTAGATAATTTTCAATGTACTTGTGCAGTTGATTCAATCCACCTTACAACGAAGACACCGCTAAGAAAATGTATGGAACCGAGTTGCCAAAACCGTCATTGACAATTTCCTTCAAATTTTGCTTCGTCGATTTTTATAGGTCGACCATGTTTTCAGAATTTCAAAGGTAATTTTCTTTTAACCTTCTTTTTCTTAGGTGCCAATCTTAACTTAACATCGAAGGATGGTCATTACTGTCAGTTATTTCAATATGGGCTCCTGTCTTTATGAAAGTCCTTAGTTGCAATTTATCGAGTATATATTTTAATTATCTCACTAAAGATTCTAGGTCGTCAGAGGCTAAAGGTAACTGCTCCACAAATTCTCTCGTGGCTCGCAATGAGGACTTCATTTGATCGTCAGTTTGGTATTTTTCCTTAAAATCCAAATATAATGATATTCTTAGAACTCCGTTTTCCCTTTCTGTTATAGCATCTCCTAGAAGCATTCTGTGGGATATGAGTCTCTCCTCGGAGCAGAACCTTCAAAGAATCACATTATTTCTAAGATCCAAGACAGAGATATGATTTCTTTTGATTGTCACGCAATATTTGATGAAGATGACGCGTTAAGCTCTCACTTAGAATTGACCTTTCCCGATAGAAAGGAATGGATCACTGCAAGAGATTTTCTTTCCCTAAAAATTCCTGCTTCGATAATTTCACTGATGCATGTAATACCGCGAGAGGCAGTTTAAGGTCCGGAGATGAAATGTTTGGACTATATAGTTC
>JALZOS010000108.1 GCA_030913755.1 Thermoproteota archaeon
GTCGTAAGGATAGCTGCGCAATATCAATTGCTTCAGCAAACTGATTTAGAACCATTCCAGGCATCCATAATAAGTTCAATAATTGCTTGGATGTCCTTCTTTATTTTGGTTAACATTACTATGAATGTCTTCGATCGTTTCAAAAGGGACGAATTCTTTTGGTTTTGCACCCTAGTATTATCTATTAATATTACAAATTCACTAATATTATTTTCCGATGATCAAGCGAGAGTATTTTATACCAATGCTACTGTGGATATTGCCGCAGGAATAGCATTATTTTCAGCTCTCTTCTTAATTTACAAACAGGTTAAACAAAAATGGAAGTTAAAACAATCGTCATTGTCTACATCGTTATTATCCACAAACAGAGCATTCATGTTTCTAGCAATCGCAATAGCTCTCTGGTTTACAGCAGAAATACTATGGACATATTACCAACTAGGACTTGGAATAGAGGTACCGTTTCCATCGTTGGCTGATATTTTCTGGCTAATAGGTTATGCATTTCTTATTCTACATTTGTATAAAATTCTTGTCCTATTAAAGAACAGAACTAAATCAATTACGATAACATCGCTCATGATTATATCTGCAATTCTTGGTGTTATTTTTGGGTACACACTCACCCTTGCATACGGGTTTATCGATTTAGCATCATTCTCTATTTTAGAAAACACTGAAGCGTTAGGAAATATCGTTCTTCTCGCTTATCCCATTTTGGATGCAATAATAATTGTACCGGCAGTAGCTATTCTTTGGAGTTTAAGAAAAGGAGAGAGACAGTTCATACATTGGATACTTATTTCATCATTTATCATTATGGTCACCGTTGGGGACATTGGTTTTGGATACAGTAATGCACTAGGCGAAGAAATAGCAGAGAAGGAAGTATGGATATGGGATACTTTTTACAATGCGGGATATTTATCCATAGCAGCCGCGCTATTTTGGTATACTAAATTTCTCGTTATTAAACCAAATAACATTTAGTTTTAGTCAGCTAATGCGTGATCTCAATTTAATTACTTGGACCTCGGCAAGTTAGGAACAAAGCGTCATTGCTAACAGACAAGAATGGAATACTACTATGTGTCGTTATAACTGCTGCAAATACCCATGATACGAAGGCTCCCATAAGGACACTTGACAGTATGGTCCTAAGAAAAAAGCCAAAAGATCCACAGAACCTGTCTCTTGATAAAGGATACGATTTCTCACAGACAGAAAATGAAAATATCAACAGATGATACACACCGCCCATATGTCATAGAGGAGAACGACGTAGGAATTGTAAAAATGTCCATCGAGTGAGGAGGTGGGTTCTAAAGTAAACTAACGCATGCCATAACAGATTCAAGAGACTGCTTCTCAGATAGGAAAAGAAGGCTGAGAACTATTTTGGCTTAGTACAACTGGCATGCTGTGTTATTGTTTACAGGAGGACATTAGAAGTATAGGCTCTAAGATGCTTTTCCATTTTCTAAGCTGATTTTTTAGAGTCAGGCATTTCTAACAAAAGGTATCTATACAGGTAACACTTCTTGCAGGAATGATTGTTATTGTCCCTCTTTCTGTTATAGTTCTGAATGTTTGATATGTCGTTTGAAAAATATGATAAAAGCTCACGCTGTCAAGTTTGAAACAAATTTTTGGATTGTTTTAAAGTATGCGTGAAAATGTTAAATAGGCCAAAGTAGAATAAAAAAACGGCCGAATGAAAGAAAGTGAATTGTTAGAATCGGAGGCCACTTTGAGACTAAAAAAACCAGCTGTGTTATCCTCTCAAGGCGATAAATGACTTGTCCATGCGAAAATTTATTTTGTTTATATTGGCTTTTATTGTTGCTACCAATTCTATAATAATTTTCGGTTTTCCCGAATCACGCCCTCTCATGATAGATTTAACCGCTGTGTTAACTTCAGTAGCCGCATTATTCCTATCCGGGGCTGTATTGTTGAGGAAATACTTGAAGAAAAGGAAACAAGAAGGTTTGATATCGTTAGCTATTGGCCTAGGATTTTGGTTCGCTGCTGAGGCGATTTGGGCATATTACAGACAGGGACTTGGAATAGAAGTTCCGTATCCTTCTGTTGCCGACTGGGCATGGTTTGCTGGATACGGCTTCTTAGCCCTTTACACATATCGCATAATGGGAAAAGTGGGAAAAACAAACCCTATTGAAAAAAGTCTGGTTTTGTTGGTCTCTGTATCTGTAGCTTTATCGTTGGGGTACATACTTAATCTAACTTACGGAGTAACTCAATACTTGTCTCCACCCGAAGAAATCTTGGCACTAATAATTAGTGTTGCCTATCCAGTCTTTGACGGAATACTCTTGGTTCCTTCTATGGTAATACTTTGGAGCTTACGGAAGGGAGATCCATCTTCAAATCAGTGGATAATGATGTCAATCTCTTTTGTAGTAGTAACAATAGGGGACATTGGATTTGGGTATAGCTTTGCACTTGCACCAGCTGTGGCTGAGGAATTTGAATGGATCTGGGCTCTCTTTTACAACACTGGATACATATTGATAGCTGCCAGCATACTTTGGTATTCCAAATTAGGAGGAGGCAATAGTTTTTCTAGCAATATTCACAATACAGAAAGTGAGTTGTTGAAACCCAAGTAGATCTGTCATACATCCAGAAAGTAAAAGATGAAGGGACGTAATTCCTTTGTTGGATAGGCCTATTTTTGTATCTATATTTATGAAAGTAATTAATTATGTTAATCAGCTTTCATTCTGACTACTATACTAAGATGCTTTTCCATTTTCTAAGCTGATTTTGTAAAAATCAATAATGTAAATTATCATTTGGGATGAACGACCTGCCAATTAGTATTGCCTCCGTTTCTCATGATAGGTACGTTTCGATTTCTTCCCTATCACTCTATCTTAGATCTGTGCATCTACCTGTTTGGCAAATCTTCGCCACAAAGTCCACCATTGCATGGAGAATGCTTTTGTATTGCTATCTTCGGATTTCCCTTGGAATCACGTGTAAGTTCAAAGGCAACCCATGCGACATTATTGCCATTGTCTTGTTCCAAGAAGAATCCCTTAGGATTGGCAGTACTTACAAGAGTGTACTTACCTACCGGTGCGCCAGTTATATCAATAGATTGTCCTTCTAGGGCCATGTGATATTGGTCAATCCAACCAGGACTAATGCCCTGAACGCCACTATCACAGGAATCGTAT
>JALZOS010000152.1 GCA_030913755.1 Thermoproteota archaeon
GTGTTATCCTTGTTTGCCTTAACCTTGATATATTCACAGAATTCCTTTGCTGATACCCCTTATCAAAGGCCTCTGACACGAACTGACTCCCTTGGTCTTCGTGACTGTGGAGTATTTGATTCCTGTATTGATCCAATAATTCGATTCTTTCCCTTTATGCAATTTAAATGGTCATCTGATCAATTAGGAAATGGGATTCAGACTTCACAATCACCACAGAAAGATATCTTCTCTCGATCAATACCATTTGAATTACCATTTCCATAAAAAAATAAGTCGTGCATATCACATCCGTGTGAGGAGTCTGATTCATCCGTTTATTCTATTATATGAAAGACTAAAGCATGAAAAGATAAATATTTAGATGTTTCCATGACTATGGAACATCTGGATTCAAAGATCGCTCATGTGTTAGCTAAACTAGATAAACAGGCGCTAGAGGAAAGAAACACAAAGAATAACCTCTCCAAAGAGGAAATGATGTTACCCATAACACACGATACTGGACTATTTCTTAATATCTTGCTTATAGCCAACAAAGCAAGAAGGATTCTGGAAATAGGGACTTCTGCTGGGTATTCTACCCTTTGGTTTGCTGATGCCATAAAATACAACTATGGGCACGACGAAGGAACCAAAGTTATTACAACAATAGAGTCAAACCCTTCGAAGATTATTAGAGCACGAAGAAACTTCGTCGAGGCCGGAGTGGATGACATGATAGAAATTGTTGAAGGCAATGCGCTGGATAAATTGAAGATGTTATCAAATGTCCACGATCTGATGGGTTATTCTCAGAAGAAAGAAGAATTTGATTTCATATTTTTCGATGCAGATAAGGAAAATCTAATCAAGTATTTTGACATTGTTATCCCGTTTGTAAGAATAGGTGGAATATTAGCAGCTGACAATGCATTGTACCCTGATGAATATAGAGACGTTATGCAGAAGTATATGGTTCATATTAAGAAAGTGAACAATATCAGATCCGTTACTCTACCAGTAGGCAATGGTGAAGAATTGTCAATAAAACTACGTTAAGACAAGACATGAATTTTTACGTTCTAAATAGAAAATCTTGATACAAAGTCAAACCTTTGGCTTCTTTCTCATGCTTCCTCCAATCTGGTGCCATATCATCACAAAAAAGGAGTCTGTGAACTTAATAAGATAATTCTATCAAAACCAGAATTAGCTCACACTGCTAGGCAGCACCTTTATACATGCGAATAATTTAGAATGTTAAGATAATGTCAACATTAGATGTCAAGAAAACTGTTCATATTATTGTCCATGGACAGACCAGCTTAGTCGGGACTGTTAAGGAAAAATTGATAGGACTTGGTTTTTCTGAGAATCGCCTAGTACCGGCGTCTTTAGACAAAGTGGGGAATGCAGGAGATTATGTTGCAATGGCTTGGCCTCCAATGACTGCAAAACAGATTATATTAAACGAGATAACCGGAATAAGCGAAGATGCCCACGAGGGTTTAGATTTTTTAGGCGCTTGGGCAAAGGTCGAACAAAAGGAACTATCTAGGATACCTTTAATATAAAAACAGTCATTTACGAATATTCTTGCTTGGGGCAAATAGTAGACAATCAATTTTAAAGTGAATTGGACGATATGCTTTTACCACCGACCAACTAATATTGTAGCATGGAAAAGAATTTTTGTTATTTGTGCAACACCGAAGGTTCAACCATTTCGTGTCCAAAGTGTGAGAGGCCGACATGTAAGAGATGCATGAAGAGCTTTCCATTTTCAGAAGATCTTTGTCTAGAGTGTGCTTCCACGATTAGGACGGGATTGGCAGGATTAAGAAAAGATGAAGAAATTTTCTAGTAAATGTCTACATACAGTATAACAAAAGTCGATGGAAATGAAAATTCCTTCTTATGCAAATAGTGAATATGCATTAGTATTCGAATTCTCTACAATGCTATAAGAGCTTAGCATCAAGCTCGCCGATTTATACCGTATTCGATAATAACAATAGGTGTAGAAGCCTTTCATGACGTTATCCAACGGGGAATACGAAAAGCCATCTAGTGAGTCCAGTGGTTTTGATTCCTCTAATTCTAGTTGGCTAGATTTTAAGAATTTCTATTCATGCGACAAAGTGGGATATAAGATTTCAAAATTGGATGGTTTAATTTCCAAAATCAAACAGAGAGACTCAAGCATATTTAGGAAGGTCATAATGGCCATGCAAACTCAGGATATAGAAAGGGCTAGGTCTCTATCCTCAGAACTCTTAGAACTGAGGAAAACACTAAGAATTCTTGTAGACTCGAGAAATGCAATTGAACTTGTGCTGACACGGACTACTGGACGCGTTGAGATCAATGAATCGACTACTCTGCCTAGTACAAATAAAATAGATAGACAAGCGGGGATAGAATCTCAACCTGAAATGAATCGAGATAGTAGCAGTATAGCTACGGTTCTGATTAACTCCCGAGTCAAGAGGTACGAAATCTATCGTAGTAATCGCAAAAGTAACCATCTTAAAAAAAGTTCAGATAGAGACAGACAGAACAGAAAGATTGACAGAAAATCTGATCCACAGTACTAATTGGGAAAAAGGACAGGAATTTTAGACGTGTTATGAAAGTACTCGTTTGTTGTTACCTGAGGAACATTCGTCCCACGTTATGATCTGTAGATAATTGCATCTTTTGGAAAGACAAACTAGATTTGTAACCGTAGACAGTAACGCAATTCATGTGCAACAATAAAATAACAGATTCGCCAAATCTTCGTAATTAATTTGCCGCTGGGTACTCTAAATCATAAATCCTGTAGTATCCTTGTTATCTCCCTTTTCTGTATCCATGTGTAAACTTCGGATCGTACACTTTAGAAAATTCATAAGATCCAGGATCCAAAACTGACCCGATAATTATTACCGCAGTTTTTGTTATTCCCGCCTCCTTTACCATTTTTGCAATGTTACCGAGAGTTCCTATCATTCTTTTTTCATCATCCCATGTTGCTCGGTATACCACAGCGGCTGGTGTCTGAGAAGTATAGAGCCCGCCCAAGAGTAGGTCATGTACAACATCTTCAATCAAATGCACACTCAAATACAATGCCATCGTTGCACCATGCTTAGCTAGTTCGACTATTCTTTCGCTTTGTGGGACTGGAGTCCTAGACGCTACTCTTGTAATAATTAATGTCTGAGTTATTCCTGGCAAGGTCAATTCTAAATTTAGAGAAGCTGCTGCACCCATCACAGCTGTTACGCCGGGAATAACTTTACAGTTTACTCCTTCCTCTTCGAGCTTGTCGATTTGTTCTCTTATCGCGCTAAAAAGTGAAGGATCTCCATCATGGAAACGAATTGCTAGCTTGCCTGACTTAGCGGCATCCTTCAATATGTTGAATATTTCTTCCCTGTCAATCAAGGCCGCATCATGAACAGATGCATCCTGTCTCGCATTCTGAAGTAGTTTTGGATTCAACAAGGAACCCGAATAAACAATAACATCTGCATTTTTAAGCAGCTTCTGAGCTTTTAGAGTTATTAGTTCAGGATCCCCCGGGCCTGATCCAACAAAGTAGACAGTATTGTTATGCTTTATCATTTCGTTTCGCCACCATTAGGGAGAAATACTTGCCTGATGGATTCTTATGTTTCTTCAAATCTCCTAATCTGCCTGTCTTCATAATTTCACCCTCAGACGAAACATCTTGGGCTATTGTAATCTTGGAATAATCATCAAATCCTACTTCTGACAGCATTTCAATCACACCATCAAAGTATCGTCCGTCCTTGAGGAAAATCACTGTATCACAGGAACCGGCTGTGCGTTTTATCCTTTCTATATCATAACAGGCAGGAACTATTCCGAGTGTCTGATCGCCTTCCGCAAGGCTCATTTTTGCAGTTGCTGCGAATGCAACCATAGATGGTATCCCCGGTATTATTTCAACTTCGATTTCCTTGTAATTCTCGATTATCTCTCTATGAATATAGATCCAAGTGCTATAGAGTGAAGGATCTCCTACAGTCAGATAAACAGCCTTTTTTCCTTCTAAAACTGCACGTGCAATGTGGTCAGCGTTACTCTTCCACTGGAACTTAAGCGATTCCTTATCCTTTGTCATGGGAAACAACAGATCCACCATTGAAGTACTTTCTTCGTTTATGTATTTGCGAACTATAGAAAGGGCAATACTAGGCTTACCGAGTTTAGAAGTTGGTGCGAAGATTGTATCCGCATCCTTTATTCGCTCAACTGCCTTTATTGTAAGGAGATCCGGGTCTCCAGGGCCACATCCCACACACGTTA
>JALZOS010000257.1 GCA_030913755.1 Thermoproteota archaeon
ATCTTCTAATGAGATTTTTTTTAAGATGATCTCTTTTTTGGAACTCACCAAGACCTGCAGTACCGGCCTTAATTTGTTAGAAAATCTAGTTAATGCGACGTCTGCTGCTTGCCCCACCGAATTCAGCATCGGCAATAGTACAGTTCTATCTCGACTTTGTCCGGGAAATAGTACATATCATTTCATAAATCGATATTAAACAACTGCGGCGCGTAAATAGATCCCTCCCTGACTCTCTTCACTCGGGAGACAGACAGGTAATGCGGCCAAATAGTTACCATGACTGAACCTTCTGGAACACCTTCCGGAACCTCTATTACCACCACATCATCTGGACTTACACCGTGAATTTTCAAGGTCGAAATACTTTTTTCCACCATCTCCAAGGACATACCGCTACTATAAAGATAAACTTTATCAAGATATTCAATCATGTTATCCATAATATTTGTTTAAGCTTGGCATATTTAAAAAGAGATGTGCTTTCACAGCCATATTATTGTAATAGTGTGTCTTTATACATCTACTGCATTAAGCGTCTTGGCGATCAATATGTGTTTTGAATCTGTTACTATTATTTAATAAAATAAAATAAAAATAGTATTAGGCTAGTTTTAAGTGAATGTTATGTAGTAGCAATAATAGAATGGTGATGGTATATAACATACTAGTTTATATTTGAAGTAATGGCATCGCGTGAGCCAGGAACTTTGGCGATTGTTAATTTTCTAGTTTCTATCTAGAACTCGTCGATATGATACTTCGACATGCACCCTGTGCATTCATAAATTTCATCCCCAACCTGTCCACTGACGTTAAACCTAACAATCGTTGTGCATTTAGGGCACCTCCCTTCAACAGTCCTTGTCTTCTTCTGAGGCTTTGCTGCGCTTCTCCTTCTGCCCACTTCGTAAAGGAAATCATTCACCGTTTTATAAACCAGATGAATTCTATTCAGGTCTATAGGACAGAAGCAAGCATGTAATAAGGAATTAATCATGTACCATCGTATTCTTGAGCTGAAGATTCACGCTAATCCTTTCCATGATCTTCAATATCTGCGGAGTTAATAGGAAATAGCATACAGGGATTAAAAATACACTGGGACTAAAATCGAAGCGATTAGCAACTTGACATCTACTTGCCTTGCCTTTTAAGCCAATTTGGAACGTAGCGAATAAATTAAATGCTAGACATGGATCATCACTTCGGCTGTGAATGTAGCAGACTACATTGAAGTGTCCAAACCCAGAATCGTGATCGTTCTCGTTATCACAGCTATTACCAGCGCTCTTGCTGCTACTAGATTTGACTCTACACCTTACCAACCATGGGACGTGCCTCTGCTTAAGCTCCTATCCTTAGGAGTGGCCGGAGCCTTAGCATCAATGGGATCTAGCGCCTTGAATCATTATTACGATCGTGATATTGATGCTAAGATGCCAAGAACTGCAAAAAGACCCATTCCTTCAGGAAGCGTTCGAGCAAGGAATGTGTTTGTTTATGGTGTGTCACTTTGTGCCTTGTCTTTGATTTTGTCACTATTCACGTTGAATCTCGTTACAACGGGCATGATTGCATTAGGCATTTTCTTCTATGTAATAGTATACACCATTTGGCTCAAAAGGAATAACGTTTCTAATATCGTTATCGGTGGTTTTGCTGGAAGTGCAGCTTCTATGGCAGGTTGGTCCGTCGCAACTGGGTCAGTGGACACATTAGGTTTTCTAGTAGGGTGGTTGGTGTTTATGTGGACGCCCCCGCATTTTTGGTGTCTGGCAATGAAGACAAGGGAAGAGTATGCGAGTGTAAATGTTCCTATGCTCCCAGTTTTGGTAGGTAATGAAAAGACTGCTCAATATATCCTTACTAGTACTGCGATTCTATTGCCGTTTTCTATTTCTCTATACTTTTTTGGCTTGGGGATGGTGTATTTGACAGTAGCGATAATAGCGGGCTCGCTTATGCTGTTCTACCATTATAAACTGACAAAATGCCCCACTCCATCTTTTGCATGGAAGGCCTACAAAGTTACTGCTCCATATCTAGTAATAATCTTTATTGCGTTGGCATTCGACGCACTTTTCTACTATCGACTATGATAGGAATATGCTTTGTGTGAACTAGCGGAATTTTGCGTAGGCACATTTGCCAGAGAAGATATTACGACCCGGGATAACTGGAAGACCCACCAGTTGCAAGTGTTGATTAATTTCGTTCAATTTTATGATCGTATGCCGCTAGTTGCGAGTAATATGATAATATTCAATAAGATTAATTGAACTGAATACTGGTATATGAAAAGATGAATTTGCTAGAATCTAATTGATTCTAACTGACTGTCTACTCACATTTATTACTTCTATTTCTCCAACGCCTTCGACCTTCTTTATGGATTCTTCTAGTAAATCCATCTGACCTTCAGAATCATCAAGGGTAAAATCCGCAATTAATGAATTTAAACCAAATGCGATAGGTTCGGTTACATGCGATAACAACTTCATACCCATAGGGATAGATCTAGATAATCGTTCGGCAACCAATTCCAAATTCACTTCCACCTCTGTAGGGAGTATCTTAATTCTAGCTACTAACTTGGTCATAATTAAGGTCCCTCAAACCCACAACCCACGCACTTGTATAGCCTAGCAAATTGTCTACAACTTTCGCATCTCCAAATCAGGACATACCCGCAATCTGGGCAGTAATACTTGACACATTCATCATTTGGCATAATGGGTCTATTGCAAGATGTACAGATCGGTAACTGGAGTGGCTTTGACATCGAAACATCAATGAAAGTATCGGGATTTATACCTTGCTTGGAATATTGGGTGCTATTCTAACAGAATAATTTGTTATTGTCACTAGCAGCATACATGGCAAACGTTGTTTCTGTAGGACTATTTCAATTTGATAATATGAAAATATGAATAATCATTATCAACTGAAAATTTTTCGGAACTCGTTACCAAGTAGTGTTCTCGTCAGCTTTACTCCCGCACCTGATCCAAGAATCAGGGACAATACATTAGAGTGATAGTCAAAATCAGTCGATTCAATGATTTCTCTTAATTTGTGCTCCGTCAATGAGTTGATTATCTCATCGAGTGCTTTATTGTCTAGTCTTTCCAATACCTTTCGTGCCATGGTCATTTTCCTAAATTCATTTTGGAAGAGGTTTCGCCATTCTTTCTCATAGACTTTTAAGGCTGAATCTTCATTAAGATTAATAGCTTCAGCTATCGCTCTACCAGCCAAAATTCCAGCTATACCGCAACTGTAAATTCCACCAGCAGTAGAAGGCTTAGTCTGTCCAGCCGCATCACCCACTATTATCGTCTTTCCAGTAACGAATGAATCTATAGCCCCTCCAATCCAAATGGGGGCAAAAATTTTCCTGATAGTCGAGTACCTTTCTCCTGTGGATTCTATAAAGTGCTTCAAGGCAGTTGACACATTTATCCCCCTTCCAGCGACTCCTACCTTTCCTATTCCTTGTCCAGTTGGGATTATCCAAGCAAAAAAACCCGGATAGCGATCACTGTCAAATGTTACTTGAATCATGTCGTCTTTTATCCATGATGCATAAATCTCGAATTGCGCAGAGGGCAAGAAGTTCTCCCTGCCACTACATGATAGGGATGCAATTCCTCTCCCATCAACAAAATAATGACAAGAAATATCTCCTTCAGCTGTTTTCGCGATAAGCCTTTTTGATCCATCACTACTAAAAGACTTAAACGTGCAGTTGGTTCTGATGGCCGCTCCAGCTCTTTGTGCCTGGTTGGCAATTTGTTTATCAAGGGCACGTCTATCTATGACAACCACATTTTGGTGCTCTGAATTTAATTCAACGCGTGAAGAAGGCGACGTAATGACAGTTTTCGTAACAAAATTTTGAAACACATTCGAATCTGGCATGATTCCTAGTTTGTTCAATCCTTGAGCGCTGACCATTCCTCCGCAGTGTTCAGGGGTACCTATTTCATGGTGCTCCTCTACCACCACTACGGAGATACCTCTCGAAGCCAATTCTCTTGCTGTCAATAATCCAGCTACGCTTCCGCCGGCAACCAGAACATCATATTTGGATGACGACATCCAAGAAACAATTAATTCATGATCTTATTAACTAAACTCCAGTCAGTCAAAGTGAATTACAAACAGGTCATTGTCATACGAAGAGATTTGCGGATGGGAATAGGTAAAACATGCTCTCAGGCGGCTCACGCAGCTGTACTAGGAGTGGAAAACACCAGATACTTACGTCGTAATTGGGTCAAGACATGGCTCGAAGAGGGCCAAGCAAAGATAATCCTGAAGGTGAACAGTCTACAAGAACTCGCCGAAATCAAGAATAATGCTGAGAAGATAATGCTTCCAGTAGTTACTGTACAAGACATGGGCTTAACTCAAATCCAACCAGGTACTACTACATGTATCGGAATAGGCCCAGCACCTTCTAAAATCATTGACAGAGTGACCAATAACTTGAAGCTCCTTTGAGTAACCCGCAAAGTAGAAGATACCATTCTTGTGTACATTAAAGGTTCTCTTTACAAATAATCCTTGTATCTTATATCGGGATACTGCCCTACCAAACAGGTATATATACTGCCCTATATAAAGGCAACCTAGTATGCCCCAGACTAAGCCCATTGTCAGTATAGAGAACGTCGTAGCCTCAGCCACAGTTAATCAAACGGTTAATCTTAACTTGATCACTCAAATTTTTCCTGATGTCGAATACCATCCTGACCAGTTTCCAGGTTTAGTTTTCAGACTAAAATCACCTAAAACGGCAACGTTGATATTCAGTTCTGGAAAAATGGTCTGTACTGGAGCAAAATCTGAAGAACAGGCGATAAAAGCGGTAAAGAATGTAGTTCAGAAGCTGAAAAAGGGAGGGATTCCAATTGAAAATGAACCACAGATTGAAATTCAGAATATTGTTGCTTCTGCTAGTCTAGGGGGTAAAATTCATCTCGAGCTGGCAGCGAGAGTTCTTCCACGTAGTATGTACGAACCAGAACAGTTTCCTGGCCTGATACACCGTATGCTCGATCCGAAAACCGTGATATTATTATTCGCAAGCGGTAAACTAGTTTGTACTGGTGCAAAGAAGGAAAGCGAGGTCTATAGGGCAGTTCACAACTTGCATACATTACTCGAAGAAAAAAATCTAATGATCTACGAGGGATGATATGTTATTAACCAGTAGAAGATTGAACCGAAAGAATAGAATCGATTAATAATAATTTTATTCCTACTCTACTAAATCAAAGCATGCCAGAACTATGGCTTAATTATGGATCAGCAGATGTAGTATTAGACATAAAGGTCGAAAATCTGAACACTCTGGACAACGCCAAATTCAAAAAACTTGAAGAAGAAATTATTGAGCAACAGATTGCTTCAGTTCCGCTAGAAAATATGAAAATTCTTGCATTAGGAAAGTCCAAATCTATTGCAAGAATAATCTCGTTACTATTAAGTCAAGCTAAGAAAAAGGGGATCAGCAATGTGTTACCGGAATCTCTCCCAAAGGACCATTCTTCGCTTTCCAAAAATATGGATAGCAATAGTTTGTCCATAAGCAAACAGACTGCGGAGTATATACTGGAGAGGGGGAATGATTCGAAAACACTGTTTGTATCATCTACTAAAGTAGATCCCATGTTTGGATTCGGAGGTGTCCCAACTATCGTATTGCGTGAATTCTTGAAGGACAAGATGACCGAGGCATATTGTTCAAGGACCACAAATTTGCCCTCTCCAGGAACTAGGCCAGCTTCTCTAGATATTGCAATAGATGTTTGCAAGAATATGACTGCCAAGTGTATTCAAGTGATATCTGCCACTGAGGGGATAGATAGTCTATTTTTTGGCTCCGTATCAGAGACTTTTGAAGAATCTATAAAGAGGATGCAGTATCTGATGTCTGATGATTATAGCAATATCAACTCCATGATAATTGGTGCAGACAAAGATTCAGACTCTCATCTCACACTATCTGACTCACTCAATTATCTTTGGAATTCTGTTCATATCCTCAAGAATAAGGGATACGGAATACTTATTGCAGAAAATAAAAAAGGACTTGGTTCACATGCGCTTGAGAGACTTGCTGAAGGAAGAATGACTCTTGAAGATTCTTCTGAAGCTAGAGAGTACATTGAAGGCTTAGAACATTTGATCTTTATTAACGAACTGAAAGAGAAGTATCACTTAGGCGTGCTCTCTTCACTTCCTCGTTATTATCTTCGTTCTAAATTTGGGTTTGAACCTTTTTCTCGGAGTGAAGATCTCGTGGAGAGGCTTTTAGATATAAATGGCAAGAACAAAAAGATCCTTGTGATTCCAGATCCCAATTTGGCCTTATTCAAACATGTTGCCAAATAAGTGACAGTTGAACGGTCACACGTAATTTGACGTTCGAGAATAGCGGATAAAGTTAAAATAATTACATTTCCTCCTTCATTCTTGTAGATTGCAGACTGCCTTAAGAAGAATGGGTGATTATGTTTTCCACAAGTGTGAAGAAATAGATCTGTCGTCGGTAATACAGATTAATATGAGTTCACTTCCTGAACATTATTCGGACTATTTTTTTCATTCAATACTCAGGGAACTTCCGGATGCATTTATAGTCTCTGAGTATTCAAAGGAAATAGTCGGCTATGTTATGTGTAAGATCGAGTATGGGTTCTCCAATTTTAGAAAGTTAGGATTTGTCAAGAAAGGTCATGTCGTTTCTGTGGCAGTTCAAGAAAATCATAGAGGCAAAGGAGTCGGGAGAGTGCTCATGGAAGAAGCTATCAACGGTGTCATCCTACGGAAGGCTGATGAAATTTATCTTGAGGTTAGAACGAGTAATGGCTCTGCGATAAAAATGTACGAGCGAATTAACTTTCAAATAAAATCAAGACTGAGGTCTTATTATCGTGATGGGGAAGACGCTTATCTCATGGCGTTAGAGTTATCTTGAAAATCCTCAGCCAAAATAGATGGAAGTGTTAATATGAGAAAAAGTAAACCCACTGGAATCATAGTGCTGGTAATTTCTATATTGGCTTTCAGTGGTTATGCCTATGTATTGCTTGCAACTGAATGGGGTGTAATGGCGATGGAAATCACCGTACTTATAATCGTAGGTACCCTGGCGACCATAATGGCGTGGATAGGCTATACCATGGCAACGGCACCCAAGGAATCATGATCAATTCAATTCATTCAAGAAATTACCCGCACGTCCGAAACTATTTGATATAGTCTTGGGCCTACTTCTCTAACTACTCTCACGCCCTCAAGCGAAGACTTGTAGCTGTTGAAAGCATCAATACTCTCTATAGCACCTTTTTCAATTGCATCTTTCTTGTTATCAGCTTTAATATGCGCAAAGTAATGCACTGTGCCTTCGCCATTGATTAGAGAAGATATTGCTTCATCAACAAATTCCCTTGCTTTTTCAGGTAATGGCATGAGCACTCGCGTTGCTTTTTCTTTCAACCGGTTGCTCACAACTAATTTGGCGTCACCATGTAAAGAGAAAACTCTGTCATTGACCTTATTAATCGTGCTATTTTCAATACATAACTCATGAGCGAAGATATTCGAGTCTATTGAATAAACCATTGCAGTTTTGTTCTTACGGGCAATAAGTATCGAATATGTTCCAACGCCACCAAATAAGTTTACTATCACTTCATTGTCTTTAACCATGTTAGCTATCCTCATCCTCTCTGTTGAAAGTCTAGGAGAAAAATACGCATTAGCCACATCAATCTTAAATGTACATCCGTTTTCTTTATAGTACGTTATGGGACTATTGATTCCGGCCAAGAATTCCAGTTTTCTTAATCTATAATCTCCTTGTACTCCTGATGTTTGGCAAAATACTGAGTATGCGTTATTGACCTTTTGAAGAAGGACTTTTGCAATTAATCTTTTTTTTTGATTTAGTGAATCAGGAATTTTAATTATTATTATCCCCCCAATAGTGTCAAATGCAGAATAAAGTTGTTCCAGTTCATCTTGGTCCAGAATTTGTTTCAGAGCTTCTCTTAGCATCCTGGGCATAACAGCACCGGATTAAACCCTTCTACTGTAGTAATCCCCAGAATCTTTTTGTTTTCTATCTAATCTGCCACCAATTTTATTAATTCTTGGTCTACCGGTGGTTTCATCTTTCCTATAAGTTATAGCGAGTGTTCTTAAGAACTGATTCATACCGTCCTCCTTGTTCATCGGGTTATGTGCAAAGCCCTCCATAGCTGGTGTTCCAGTGAATATAACGAGGGAGTCAGAAACAAGGTCTATCAGTTGCATATCATGATCTATGATCATTGCGGATTTTCCTTCCGCTTTGACGAAACGATGGAGAAATTTTGCTAAAGAGATTCTATCTTCAACATCTAGAAATGCAGATGGCTCATCAAGAGCATATATATTTGCAGGTCTAACAAGGGTGGCGCATACTGCTACCTTCTGCAGTTCTCCTCCACTAAGAGTATTAATGTTCTTGTCGTATAACCTCTTGATTCCCAAAGGAATAAGAATGTGATTCTCGACCGCAGAACCTTCTATTGGTGCCTGATAAGCAGTAGAAAGGAGTGATCTTGTGTCGCCATCGTGATCTTGTTGAAGGTACTGGGGCTTATATGAAATCTTGGCGCTCATGTCTATATTCCCTGAATCAGGTTTTTCAATTCCCGCGATCATCTTCATTAAAGTCGTTTTACCAAGTGCGTTCGCTCCCACCAATCCAACAATCTCTCCTTCTCGAATTTGTCCGGAATTAGCAGTTAATTTGAAGGAAGTATACGATTTCGTTAAATTGGAATATTTGGCGAGCGGTTTTTCAAGCACGACATCCTCATTTTGTCCTGAATTATCAAACTTGTATGATCTATCACGAAATCTAATATTTTCGGATGGGATAAAGCCTTCAAGAAAATTGTTGATTCCGACCTTGATGCTCTGCAAAGGAGATACGATTCCATACGCACCCGGTTCACCATACAAAATATGGATATAATCTGAAAGATAGTCTAGCAAAGTCAAATCATGTTCAACTACCATAACACACTTGCCTTCATCGGCTAGCCTTTTGATGACTCTTGCGACTTGCAAGCGTTGGTAAATATCATTATATGAAGATGGCTCGTCAAAGAAATAGTAATCTGCATCCTTGCTAAATGCTACCGCTACTGCCAAACGTTGTAATTCTCCTCCACTCAACTGGGATAGTGAATTATCTAGTATGTTCGTCAATCCCAAATCGGCTACAAGCGTATCAAAAACATTCCTATCATCGTATTTTTTCAAAAGTTCGCGCGCAGTTCCTCTAAAAGTTCTGGGAATTAAGTAAACAAGTTGTGGCTTAATTGATACTCTTAAGGTTGCCGAAGAAATTTTTTCAAAATGAGATTTTAGTTCTGTACCATGAAAATTATCCAGAATATCATCCCACGCTAATTGGTTATCATAATTTCCTAAATTGGGTCTGATGTTTCCTGACAGAATATTTATGATCGTAGACTTACCCATACCATTCCTTCCTAAGAGACCAATCACAGTACCTTTCTTGGGTGTAGGTAAGTGGTACAATCTGAACGAATTAATACCATATTGGTGAATTTTATGATCTCCAAGTTCCTTTGCAAGGTTGACTATTACAATCGCCTCAAAGGGACATTTCTTCACACAAATTCCACATCCCGTGCATAAATCTTCTGAAATAACTGCCTTTCCATCATCTTCTCTCTGAACTATACACTCACCCCCAGTCTTATTTACTGGACAGTAGACAATACATTCTAGCCCACACTTCTTTGGCTTGCATAGGTCTTCGTCTAATACCGCTACACGATGTGTAGAGGTGGAATGGTTTTCCATTATTATGGGAGATTGTAATTAGCAAGATATTATAATCGTTGAGTTTTCACTGATAGAGCGCGTTTGGATGCAATTCATTATTTTGAATTGGTTTGATACGAAAACGTCCTACTCTGCTACAGAATTTCTTTCTCATGTTGGGTGTGTTTAACTCAATAGGATTAAATTAGGAGAAGGCAAAAGATAGCTAAGCCGGCCATAGCGATAGGGCGCGACCCGGTCCCTTTCCGAACCCGGAAGTCAAACCTATCGTCGCTGCTGTGTTACTGATCTGCGTGAGCGGTTGGGAAGCAGCAGTGCTGGCATTAGATTTGGATCAACTCCAATTAGTATAAATTCTCTATCAAAATTATAAATTCGAGCTAACTAACAGAAAACGGTGACTTGGTACTCGAAAACATTTTTTCGACTACTAGAATCAATTACTAATTTCCTCGCCTATGTGAATCTCTGCTAACAGATTCTTGACACTTTTCCCAATGTTGTCAATTATATCGTATACAGACACAAAACCTTTTGGGTCCCATACTTTAGTCTGAATGAGACATCCATAGTTAACTACGCGTATCGAGATTGATCTAACTTCCTCATCGACAATATTTCTACAAATTCTACCGCATACAATACCATCATCGTTTAGTCTCTCCGCAAGGATACTTCCATACCAACCAACATCATTAACTATCCCTTTATTCAACTTGTAATATAGAAGAGCATTCAACAATTTACGGTGATCGGGGTCAGTCTCCATCAAATGACCATTGTACATAAGACAGTATATATTGTGAAAAGGCCCAAGTCTCATTATCTCCTCGGCACCAATATAATCGATATACCCACTGAGCACTTTTATGAAACCATCCCTATTTGCCAACCACTGTTCGTAATATGGTTTGTAAAATTCCTCAATGTCAGATTCAATAACACCTACTCTGCTCTGAATCCCCAATTCAAGTAGCATATTAATTATCTCGTCGAGTTGTAGAATTGGCATTGATGAATAATTGGTGCAGGTCTACTTTAATTTTTTAGCATTTCAAAGTTGGGGTGTTTTGGTTACAACGTTATACCTGCGAAGTGGACATTTCCATTAATAGTCTAATTATTGTTCTAACTCCGAATCCCGTTGCTCCTTTCGGAATATAGCTTTTCTCAGAAGATCCTTCCTGGAACCAAGCCGTTCCAGCAATATCTAGGTGGACCCAAGGAGTATTATCAACGAAATTTGAGAGAAAGA
>JALZOS010000182.1 GCA_030913755.1 Thermoproteota archaeon
TGAATGCTGGTCGTTCTTAAGTCCGAACGTCCATTCTTGATTATGAATGCTTGGCTTACTAGAGGATTGTCGCAGTTGACGTTAGTTAGAATGTGATCTAGCATACTATTTTAGCTGAGAATTTTAATTTGTCACGGTAAGCAGACCCTTCATATACGGATGTAATGTACAGAAATAACCATACTCTCCCGTAGCTAGCCCCGACGCGTCTAACACAAAAGTACTATTTGGTTTAATGATAGAAGAGTCGAATGTTTTACCATCGTCTATTAGACTTGTTACCGTATGTGGGACATTGTCTTTATTGGTCCATTGTACGCCTTCTCCGTTCTTCGACACTTTCACATTTCCAGGATCATAACTTGGATTTCCTTGCGCAGAAGACCCAGGAAGGATCGTAGCATACACCAATTTGGTAATATTTTTCGTAGGAGTGGTACTTTCGGGCTTTTCTAGTGTGATGTTCTCACCTTGAGAGATTTTGGGAGCTACTAGTCCAAATGCATAAAATGTTGATCCCCCAACTACTGCCGCACCAATGAAAATTATTGCTAAAGCTTTGAAATAAGGTGTCCTTTTATAAGAAGCAACAGAAAGCACAGTTGCTGGAATT
The DNA here is from genome assembly GCA_030913755.1 of Thermoproteota archaeon. Taxonomy (GTDB): domain Archaea; phylum Thermoproteota; class Nitrososphaeria; order Nitrososphaerales; family Nitrososphaeraceae; genus TA-21. The sequence goes on from JALZOS010000182.1 coordinate 614, forward strand.
GATATTATCAGCATTAGCCCTATGTAAGCAAAAATACTAGGTACTTGAGCACCTACGGTTATTGCTCCGGCAAATCCGAATGTTACGAGGAATCCAAGCGTGATAAATGTTGCTGACTTCGCTTTCCCCGATGAAGGAAAACCGTCTTTAAATAACCCCGATACAAGAAGAATCAACCCAATGTATAAGGTAAGTAGTGAGACCGCATGCATGCCATCCATAAACGTTTTTGCTATGCCAGAAAGTGAAATCCCAACCCCCACAATACCTATAGAAGTTAGTCCAATCCCAGGAGTCAAGAGGTCCCAGTCACTCATCGTTAATGATAGGAGAGTCGAAATTCACATAATTAATCTTTTCCTACGTTATATTAGACTTCTAGATTAGATACATCGTCGGCTAAATTGCGGATACAATTATCAGGCTATATTTGCCTGTTGCACATCTATTCACCCTACGAGATAATACTCATTCGGGGTATTTTGAAGTTAATCGAAAGGTTCTAGAGTATTAGGATAAAAAAAAGAATTCTTAAACTTTCTGTGATTGAAAAGAGGACAGGTAACAAATGAATTTCCTAAATACGAAACGATCCTCGTAGACATTTTTACTATCCAATTATATTATTATAGAGAATAGCACAACGACAAGATGAATCGCCTTCCGCACGAGGAGAGAGATAAGTGGCGGCCAAGCTCACCTCGTAAGTTGTGTGTCTGTAGAGTTCTATTCTGCACTCGGCTAATCAACCAACATAGACATTACTAGAGTATACTGGCGTGTTTGTTGGACTATTAGACTCCCTTACGAGGCGAAGTCAATAAATCTACTAGATTCTTTTCGATTTCACTATTGTCTTGTTGAATTCTAATCGAATCTAACAAAGTCCGATAGATTCCAACCCCATCTATCAGACTGTCTTGGAGATACGATATACATTTAACCAAATGTGTTTCATCTCAGCGCTATTAAACCTCCTGTGGACAAATATATTCAAGTTTTCTTCCGTGGATCCAACATTATGAATGGAGTGTTAATATTTCTAATGAAGACAAGACGCAGTACAGTAACGTTGGCATAACCATAATAAGATCATATTTAAATAAAGCAAATATCGTCCTGGTTAATAATAATGGTTTCCAAATCCAAAGTCCAATTTTGGGAGTAGTAAACTTTGTTGTTGATGGTAATGGTAACATAATCATAAGCAATCTCGCACGCAACATTTCTGAAACAAATCAAGTTGAAAATATTTCAGACCAGAAGCATTCAGGAACTTGACAGTCTCCAGGTCAATAAACGCCGGAGAGTACAGATGATACTGTTGCATCAAGTGCTGCATCGGAATAAGCTGATGGCATCTCAGATGGAAGTAACTAGTGTTCGGATGGAGGTGACTATGTTTAACTCATAGATCTATGTGCAATACTCCGTTCAATTGTGTTTCAATGCATTATGCAAGAGGATAGTCAAAAGGTGTTCTAGTTTGTAATGCTGTCGCTTATTGATCCAGTGCTTCGCTAATTTCAAGACCTCGGGAAACATTGATCTGTTATTGGTTTCCTCGAAAATATGATGATCGGCCAGTCACTCTTTTATTTCAAAGCACTTATATTCAACCAAACGCACTTAAGCTTCGTATTATTCAATTTGAGGGTTAGAAAGTGCCTAATACTGGTATAGTTAAGTATCATGTTAAGTTAAAATTTGAGGTTGATGGGCTTGTAGAAAAGGCAGACATTATTGGTGCAATTTTTGGTCAAACCGAGGGTTTATTGGGTCCAGAAATGAATCTCAATGAACTACAAAAAGTATCGAAAGTTGGGAGGATCGAAGTGAATGTCGATAGCAAGTCGAACATGGCAAAGGGTGACGCATTGATTCCTATGAGCACTGATATCTCAACAGCGGCATTAATCGCTGCAGCAATAGAAAGCATAGACAAGGTTGGACCGTTCCAGGCTAAATTTTCACTGGTAGGAATTGACGATATTAGGGCGATAAAGAAAAAAATCATCGTTGATCGAGCAAAAAAAATAGTTCAAGAATGGGCAACAAAAACAATTAGCGAAGGAGAGGAAATGTTGAGAGACGTGTATGATGCTAGTAAGCCCGGTAAACTTACAACGTTTGGTAACGCTCAACTTGCGTGCGGTACTGGAGTGTTTGAATCACCACTGATAATTTTGGTTGAAGGTAGGGCGGACGTAATCAATCTGCTACGTGCAGGCTTTGACAATGCCATTGCCATTGAGGGGGCCAAGATCGACGAAAGTGTTACCAAATTAACCTCGGGTAAGAAAGTCATCGCATTCTTAGATGGTGACAGGGCTGCGGATCTAATTTTAAAAGAATTACAGGGTCTCGTTAATATCCACAAGGTACTTAGAGCACCTCCTGGGAAGGAGGTCGAAGAATGCACTCCCCTAGAGATTTCCGAAATACTCAAAGAAATATTGGAACCGGGTCAGGATCAACAAGTAACCGTGCATAATCAATATCCGAAACCTGATAGAAAACAACAGTCGAAATATGAGCCTCGCGATAGCGAATATCGACGCCCACACAATCATGAGGAAAAAACTAAGCAAATGTTCGAAAGTAACCCTGAAATTTTATCAACCGTGAAAGACGTATTTCCGCAGATAAACGAAACCTTGGAAGCGGTAGTTTTGGACAATTCTATGAAAACGTTATTGAAAATACCTGTCTCGGAAATAGTTAAGAAGCTTGACACTACAGAGGGTGGAAAAATACTAGTAATGGACGGTATCATAACTCAACGCTTAATCGATGCCGCGGATAAGGTCGGAATTGAGTACATTGTGGGACACAGAACCGGAGAATTGAAGAAATCCACTGACATCAACATTATTACATTCAGCCAAATGGGCATAGGTATTTAAAAAATGATATGCGACATATTAAACTAGAATATATTGTCACTCTTGCCAAATTATTGACTAAAGGAGCTGGGAGCGAATTCATAGAAGCTACGAGCACCAGTATTGCTACTGAGATTAATAAGTCACAACAAGCAGCATCAAAGATAATCATAGATCTTGAAAACTTAAATTTTATCGAGCGCGTTAAGAGGGGTCATGGCTATAGAATTCGTGTTACCGATGAGGGGCTTCTGGCAGTTAAGGACGTTTCGTCTATGCTGATCACGGCTGTTGATTCTTCACCACCATCAATGATGATGGAGGGCACTATTGTCTCTGGCGTAGGCGAAGGAGGATATTATATGGCACTTGACGGTTACCGGAAACAGTTTAGAACTAAATTAGGTTACATTCCCTATTCCGGTACACTGAATGTTAAAATTTCAGGTAATCCTTCATTAAAGAACAGAGAGAAAATTGAATATATGCCGTATGTTTTCATAAAAGGATTTAGCGATATAAAACGGACATATGGATGGGCGAAATGCTTACCAGTGATCGTTAACGACAACGGAGGTATTCAAGCTCACCTACTGCTACTTGAAAGAACACACTATGACAAAAGCATGGTGGAAATCATTGCGCCTGAATATCTTAAAGGCATACTCGGATTAACAAATGGAGATGGAATCAAGATTCTTGTTAGAGTAAAAGATTTGATTTCCTCAGCCTAGATATCATATATGGAAGTACCTAGTTCTTCTTTTATAGAAGTACTTTTTATTCTGGGAATAGGCGTATTCAATCTTATTACCTGAACATCGATACCACGCTTTCGACAGTTAATTGCTATCTCCTTCTCTCCGTGTGCCTGATCATAACCCAGTGCGATTATATCAGGCTTTACGTATTCAACTGTTCGATAAAGGGTACTTTCAAATCCTATGAGGGCAACATCTACGAATTTTATTGATGATACTAATTCCCTTCGAAGAACTTCGTCATGATATATTACTCGGGACCTGTTGATTCTCATAGCTGTGGAAGTTCTGGCTATTACAGCTACCAAGACGTCTCCATAAGATTTGGCAGCCTTCAGAGTATGAATATGACCGGGATGCAAGATATCAAAAACACCACCTACTAGCACTACTTTTATTGAACCTCTGCCAAGAAATGATAATGAGACAGGATTTGAATCCTCGACAAATCCTAGTGTGTTTAGTTTCTTCAATCGCGATTGGAAGAGATCTTCGGGAACCACTGTTCTGCTTTTAAAATACTCATATGGTGTCATACCTGAATCAAATCCTGAAGAATATATTGATACCAATATAGCTTTATCAAGAGGGTCCATGGTAAGTCGTTCCCAATGTAATTATTTTTCATTCCTATTTAGTTTATATTTATTGATTTGTAGGCACTGTGGACATATCATGATAAAACGCTATTGGCCTGAATTAATCCCCTAGATGGAGGTTTTTAAATTAGGCGATAGATATTGTATATTAGATTCATTTAATTAAATTGGGACCTCGAATAGATATTTACCGTTCTATCGTTTGGAGCGAAATGGTTCACTAATAGAATAAGGAACTCCAGACTGAACGCAGATACATTAGATATTAACAACGGACTTGATTTCTTTGCATCTTTTTCTTAAAGAAACCGTAGAGATATCCGCAACCTGGCATATTTCCACCTGTCTGAGGAACTCATTACAGTTTTGGGATGCAAGATATATTACCGCTCCTGCAAGAGCTCTCGGGTTCTTTCCAATAGAGATTCCATTGTCTTGCACAAGCGAATATATTCTCAACGCGTCCCTTTTAGTTTTTTCTGAAAGCCTCAATCGATTGGCGATGAGCGTTACATAATCAGTACCATGAAGTACTGGAATTTGCAGCGAGAGTTCCCTTAGTATCAACTTGTAATGAGACATAACATCTTTGCTAGACAGATTACAAACAGATGCTATATCGGATACTGTTTTTGGAGTCGCAGTTTCTCTACATGCGGCATATATTGCCGCACCAACTAACCCTAAGGTTGATCTTCCTTTTGCTAGTTTTTTGACAGCGGCCTTTCTGTAAATGTATGCGGCACTTTCCATAACTGCTTGACTTAGGTATAATTTGTCACCAAAATTATTTAGGAATTTTAATGCCTTTTCCAGATTTCTGGAAATTGAATCGTTGAGTTGTGAACGATTGTTCCACGTCCTCAGTCTCTGGATGCTCACTCTCTGAATAGGATCAAGTACCTTTCCTCGAGCATCAGTATCATTCATGCCTATCAATGTTGAAAGTCCCTTGTGATGAACAGCAAGGGACTCAGGCATTCCTGTGCGAGATCTATCACTATATCCCGTTCTAGCAGAATACGAATTTTCTTCGCCGTTATAAAGCCGTTCAGTTGATACACAACCACAAGTGCTGCAAACATATTCGCTAGATAACATATCGAAGATTAACGTGTCATTATTGCATTGACCGCAACATAATGCATCGTTAGTATTAGCAGAGTTAGTATCAGCAGCGTTGGTTTCGCCTTGAAGCGACTTGTCCACCCTTATCTCCATTTAGACGGAGATGATCAGTTCTTCTATTATCCATAGTTTTTCTAGAAATCAGAAATTTCTAATAAATAGGTAATTTGAGTTAGTATTTCTGATTGTAATGTCAAACATACTTTAATATCTTAGCTTTCTTGAATTTTAACTTGTATAGTGATATTTAAACTGTGTCATAGAAGGTGAAGACGAAGGGTTCGGATCTGTATTTTTACCTTCACAGCTTTGCATTCAGGTAGACTAGGCACATTATTACGTAATGGATGACCACATTAGGCACACTCAAGTACAGAGATCACAGAATCTACTTACGGCTGACCTTGTAAGTGTAGGTTTCTTCCGGTTGTAGTAACACTAGCCATAAGATGTCGAACAAGATCCAATCTTTAGGACTATAGTATGAAAACTTAGTTGTATGACTAATTTCATCAATTCAAAATCATTCGAAATGGAATTTCACGAATCACCATCAATGGTCATATTATCTAAATTCAAGAGCATACTTGACACGCACCATCTCTGAGAACGGTCCCGACTTTCATACTACCACAAAATCTTGTAAGATGAATCATATTTATGCTGATTCAGGTAATCTAATTTGAAAGATCATTCAAAAGAACAAAACCAAGGCAAAAGCAACTCAGTTTCATTATGGAACCATTCTGATGCTAAATACATGTAACTCTTATAATACATTAACATCTTAAGTCTTGTATGATTCCACCGAAGTGCTCAATTATCATAGAAGGTAGGCAATGCGGACTATCTTCTTCCCGTGTAATATCAGTTGCGGCTGATGGTGAAGAATACATGATAGGAACTTTATGTGATGATCACGTTGTAGATTTTAGGAAGCAAATAAAATATATGCAGGAAAGTGGAAAAGTTCCTAAAGGCAAGGTTCGATTTCAAGCGATTTCGGCGGTCGTGACCGATTGCGTCTTAAATTCTAAGAATTCCTCGTAGAATAGTTCGTTTGAACATTCTGTTCTTGCCCGTCTTGTACAGACTAAGTTCGATAAAGTTTAATATAAAAATGTATAACACTCAATAAGTCCATTCATATAGATGATTTTTGCAATGAGTTCTTCAATTGGTACTATTACTCGGACCTCATGATAGAATGTTTGAATTAGTTTTGCTGTCATCTAATTCGTTACATCGCTGCCTTTCTATATCACATAGTAACAATTTTAAAATCTATTTGCTTCGTAGCATTCATACTGCTAAAATATCTACAAAAAGAAGTGATTGGATGAATACTTTATTTTTTGAGATTAATGTTTCTATCCGATAGTTTCACTCCCATTAAAAGCGATGTTATCCTTCAATTTTCCGAATATGAAGAATAGAAGTAGATATGAGGTTATAGCGGCTATCTTGAAATCTGCTAATAGAGAGGAAACGCGGACGAAAATTATGTATAAGGCGATGTTAAGTAACGATCAGTGTAAGATATATCTTGATTCTCTACTACAAAGTGGCCTCATACAAGAAGTCTATAATGGCACAAAGATGGTCTACAAAATTACTCACAAAGGTAACACGTTCTTGTCATATTATGATCAGATGAAGGAATTATTGCCTGTTAGTTTAGAAGAGAATTACACAGAGGAGTACTACAAACTGAGTACCTAATTATAATGACCGGAGTAGTTGTAACCGTTGACGACTTGAAAAATTAACCCCAAATATACCCTGTGACGGCATAACACATTTTAGAATCAGGGTACCGCTGATTATCATAAACTTAAGGTATACATCACATATAGACTTGTACCGTTGGATATCGTCATCAAGATCTACGATGATGAATGACAGGGTGAAATTATTCTTCAGTAATCTCGACACATCATAAAGATTCATGCCTTCCTTGACCATAGTGTCTTGAAGTGAATCTAATCCCATTATATTGAGGATCTTCTTTTTTTCGTTGAATTTTTGAAGGTCTAACAATGAATTAAGCTCTATACATGCAGGTCTGCTTCTCAAGTTTCTTTCGTTCTTTATGAATTTTCGCTGTTCGAATTTGAAATGTAGGAACCCAGAGGTCTTTGCTGTAGTCCCGTTAACCGGAACACTAATTATCTGATTTAATGGATAAAGAATAGAGGAGCCACTTACGACAATTTCACCGTCCTTATCCATAAACTCTTTAATTGATCTTTCAAGAAACAGCAATGGCAATAGATGTGACAATATTTTGTCAGCCTTGATTATCACCATGCTGCCTTCTTGATACCCCCCACCTAGTGCCCGATCCAGATCTCTAAAGCCACTTTGCATGGAAATGTTACTTTCTCTGACTGCTATAGGCGTACCTAGTCGGTTATCCAGATTACGAATAAGATTGTTATATTCTAATGGTAAATATTTACTAAAGCACTTAAATAAACCCTCCTTTAGAGAAAAAAGGTAAGTAGTTTTTTCGATGGGCACGCCCCTTAGCTTTGTAATCCTTAATTTTCTGATTGCTGTACTATCGGAAATATCGTTACTTAGTTCCACTACGCCATCAGCAATATAATCCAAGCCAGAGTCTTGGACGCCTTCGCTAATAAAAATTATTCTTGCTCCCGCCCTTTCTCTCCAAGTCTGAAGAACACGTTCATTGTTGATGCGTGATTCTTTATCCATTAAAGATGCTATTGCATCCCAACTATCTATTATGATTAAAGGGCTTTTGATGTCCATTAACTGATTAGTAATTCTTTCAAATAGTGATTCTGGCTCGTCGAGACGTGCGTCCTCAAAACAAGGATGAATGGGGTGCTCCTCAGAATTTGAATATTGATTGAGATTATCCTGCTTTTTCACAAATTTGGACAGCCACGGATAGTAAGCAAAAAGTTGCGTCGGGGAAGTCCTAGTTGAGATGTAAAAAAAATTGTCTGTTGCTTTCAATGACCTTAATATAGTAAGTGAAAGGGCAGTTTTTCCACTCCCATATTTTCCCCTTATTAGCAGTGAATAAGTGTCACGTTGCAGGAACTGCTTTAATTCTTGGGGAATGTCATTTGAATCTATACTGGGTTTTGACATTTTTCATCTATGTTAAGTGATATACTGTTGTGATATATTGACATTTAATAGGTCTTTGGATAGACTTTCCAATGATATTTCATTAGTCGATTCATTTTATCTCCTCTAACAAAAAGCAGATGGAAGAGGATGAAATAGACCGTAGTGGGCATCCTAAAATGAATGTAGTGAAGGATAAGAATAGGTTTAATGGGTTACGGAAAATAAACTTCGGTACTTTAAAATAAAGTGCACTAGAGGATTTGATCATGGTAGGCATAATAGTTACGCAAGAAGACGTCTTCCACTTGAACAGCCCATTTATCTCTATCGGCATTTTCAAAGATGACATAGATTCGTTTACTCTTTCCCAATTCAATAGCGAGGCGGAGAACTTAAAGAAGGACTTGTTATCAAAAGGAGAATTTAGAGGTAATTTTGGGGACACGTCTCTTTTGCATATAAACAACCATAAAGCAGTAACGAAAATTTTTTTAATAGGATTAGGCAATAAGAAGGATTTTACACATGAATCAGCTAGATTACTCGCTGGCAAAGTAATACAAAAAGTAAAGGAATTTGGAAGCCGAGAGTTTTCACTTGCTTTACTAAGTGAATTGAGTAACGACTTCATGTCTTCAATAGTTGAAGGTTTAAAACTAGCGGATTATTCTTTCAATAAATATAAAACAGACAATATAAAAAAATGTCAGAATGAAGTAGAAAATGCCTATATCATTGCATCAAATTATAACGAGGGACTAGAAAAAGTAGCAAGACAAACTTCCATAATTTCTGATGCGGTGAATTTCGCTCGAGATCTTGGAAACCTTCCCCCCAATGACTGTTCACCTTCAGATCTGGCAAGATTTGCGATCGAAGCTGGAAACCCTCCAAAGGTTAATGTAAGACTGATTGAATCTGATGATTTGAGATCTCGTGAATTAAATGGAATCATTGCCGTTGGCGGAGGAAGTAATCATCTTCCAAAGTTAATCATAATGGAATACTCGGGAATCAAAGACAAAGAAGTCCATTGCCTTCTCGTAGGCAAGGCAGTAACTTTTGATACTGGGGGAATTTCCCTTAAACCCTCGGAGAAGATGGATGAAATGAAATTTGACAAATGCGGAGGCTGTAACGTTATTGCAATAATTAAGGCAATAGCTCAGCTTTCCCTGCCGATCAACGTTATTGGCATCATCCCTGCGGTAGAGAATATGCCTTCAGGGTCTTCGTATAGACCAGGGGATATCATTAGGATGTATAATGGAAAAACTGTAGAAGTTGGTAACACTGATGCAGAAGGTAGGATAATTTTGGCTGATGCTTTGTCATTTGGAGTAAAGACATATTCACCTACCGCTATCATTGATATGGCGACACTAACAGGCGCGTCGATTATTGCACTAGGATCAAACGTGGCCGCGCTATTAGGTAATGATCCGAGCTTAGTTGATAAATTAATTCGTGTTGCGAACCAATCGGGTGAAAAATTGTGGCAACTTCCTATTTTTGAGGAACACGAAGAACAACTAAAAAGCACTATTGCAGACATGAAAAATATTGGAGGAAGACCCGCAGGTGCAATAACTGCTGCAGTCTTTCTCTCAAATTTCGTTGATAATACTCCTTGGGTCCACCTAGATATTGCTGGAACGGCTTGGTTCCAGGAAGGATCTTCTGAGAAAAGCTATATTCCGAAAGGAGCAACGGGATTCGGAGTTAG
>JALZOS010000224.1 GCA_030913755.1 Thermoproteota archaeon
TCGTAATTCACCAATTTCTTTAATGTTGTACCGACCTGCAAGAGTCGGAAAAGAGCTTACGATCGTGTATAGATCACTTCCAATGACTATGCCATTTGGTGGCGCGTTCTTGTTTATCTTGGCGCAAAAGTTCACAGTCGTACCGAAAAGGTCATAGGAAGTAGATCTGTCCGACTTGGCAACTTCCACTCTTCCGTATTCGGCACTTATTCTATACGATATACCAGGTAACTTTTGTTCATAGAGTTTAGCGTTAATGGTCTTTCTTGATGATATCATTGCAAGACAACACTCCAGGGCGTCCACGAACGCTTCGATGTCTTCTATGTTTGATGTAGCGGGGAAAAAAAATAATACCCCGTCACCCACGGTTTTGACTATTTTTCCATTGTGATCTTTTACAATGGAAGCGACAGCATTGATGAATGTGGAATAGAACTTGCCTATTTTCTCCGATGGGATTATCTTTGCAGTAATCTGTGTGGATCCCACGATATCTATAAAGCAAATGCAATAATTTTCAGACTTGTTGGAAAACAAGACTTCGTTTTTTTCTGGGACGGGCGTCATTTGGCTATATTCTCGTGGGTTATTCAATTGGCCTGGTGGAGGCCTACCAGTCCTGCCATGTTCAGGATCATGACCCTCGTAATCTACTTCTCCTCCTAAGACCATGAATGATATATCTGCAATCTGACATTTAGTTAGTAGTAGACAGAGATGATAATTACTAAGGGAATTAGCTTACTAATCAACCAATTTCACATTCAGGATATTAAACAAGAATATGACCAGACAAATGTTTACCTTCAATTGTGTTTTTACCTATTTTAAAAGTTAAGTGCTAGGTGAGTTTCAATTCCATAGCCGTTCCGATTCAATCTCATCTGGCCGGTGTAGATAGTACTAATATCCTGTATTCCACACAACAGTTCGTTAGTTGCACACTTAACTTTCTTATTGACGAATCTCTTTATAGTCAATGCGTGGATACTGTTTACCTTTGAAAGGTGATGAAATGGATACCAAGGCCGAGGAAGTCACTACCCGAGTCATTTACGGAATACAGAATGTACTAGATGCTGAAACAGGTCTCTTCTATAGAGCTACAGAAAGAATTGACACATGCATGAATTACACCAGGCCCCCACTAGCTATTTCTCTGCCACAAATTACGACGGCCTTTCTAGATGCCAAGAAAAGAGGCGTAAAGCTGAGGTACATCACCGAAATTACTGAGGATAATCTATCCTCCTGTAAGGAGCTTATACCGCTTGTTCATGATCTTCGTCATCTGGATCCTATAAGGAATAACTTTATGATGAGTGAAAAAGAATACCTTGCTCCGTTGGTTCTTGACGATAGGGAAACTATATCATCAGAGCTTGTTTATAGCAATGTGACTCAAGTTGTACAACAAGGACAAAATACATTTGATATCCTGTGGGACAAGGCCATTCCAGCTGAACAAAAAATAAGAGAAATAGAAGAAAGAAAAGTCAAGCCAAAAACTGAAGTACTTTATGGGGCTGAAAACGCCCTAGCCAGAGGAGCAAAGTTCATGCAGAATGTAAGAGAAAAAATGGATATATGTTTTGACAGTAGAGGGGCGTCAGTAGTTACCAAAGTTGATACCTACAAGAACGGGTATGTCGAAATCAGAAAGAGGGGAGGCAAAATAAGAGCTTTCACAGAAGTTACCAAAGATAATATTCATTATTGTAAAGAGCTTATGATGCTAGTTGACGAGCTGCGTCATTTTGATGGCATAAAGGGTGGTATTGCAGTAACTGAAACAGAATATATGGCCACCACAGTGATGCAAGAAGCAAAGCCTCTTCCCCAGGTTATTTACAGTAACGTGAAAGAAATAGTCGAACAAGGACAATATATATTCGATACCTTGTGGAGTAAAACTATACCAGCCGAGCAGAAAATAAGAGAAATAGAAGAAGGAATTATCCCATTTGAAACTAAAGTAATAGACAATCACGATGACATAGTCAAGCAGATTATACACCTCGCAGAGGTTTCTGCAGGTTTATCAATTCTATCCAACTATGGTGGAATGCAATTAATCTACAATAACTTTTTGGTGCTGTATAAAAAAGTCCTTGATAGGCAGAAGAGTGGCGAGGGAAGAGGGATCAGATGGGTTATGACCATAGACAAAGAGAGCGTTGAATTGGTCAAAATATTTCTAAAACTGGGAATGAAGATAAGACACGTTAAACATCTAACTCCTATTAATTTTGCTGTTGGTGAGTATGAGCTTAACGCTACCATGGAACAGATGCGTGGAGGCAAGATGATTCAGAATCTTCTAACAAGTAACGAGCCTGTTTATATCAAGCTTTTTACTTCAATGTTTGAACAATTGTGGCGAGATGGACTTGATGCTGAATACCGGATTAAAGATTTAGAGGAAGGCATTGATGAAGCAGAGATCGAGATCATTCAAAATCCAGTACATGTGATCGATCGTAGCTGGGAAGCAATACAATCAGCAAAAAAAGAGATCGATTCGCTCTTCTCTTCTGCCAATGCACTCCGACGACAAATTGCAATGGGAGCCCTGGATCTATTGAAGGAGGCATCGGAGCTCCATAATGTTAGAGTTAGATTGTTAATTCCGTCATCTCATGATATACATGAACTAATACACGAGGTAAGGTCCACCATTCCGAAAATAGATATAAGAATCTTGGATGCAAGTCTTGAAACCAGGATCACAATACTGGTAGTGGACGAAAAGAAATGTCTTGTCATTGAATTGAAAGATGACGCGCAGACGTCATCATACGGTGCAGTAGGCCTATCTACATATTCGGAGAGTCCGTCCATTGTTTCATCTTATTCGTCTATTTTTGAGAGCTTTTGGAGACAGGCCGAGTTATTTGAAAAGCTAAAACAAATTGAAACCTTGGAGAGAGATTTTGTCAATATCGCAGCCCATGAGCTGCGGACTCCCATTCAGCCTATAATTGGCTTCTCAGAGTTACTATATTCTAAAATGAAGAATAAAGGGCAACGCAAGTTACTTGAGGCTATAATGAAGAATGCAAGAAGACTTGAAAAGCTAGCAGCGGTTATGCTTGATGTTACCCGAATAGAGAAGAATTCCTTGGTGTTGAAAAAGGAACATTTTGACATGGGGCAGGTTACAGAGGATCTGGTTGAGCAGTACAATGAGCAACTGAGAAAGATGAAGGAAGAAGAGACAGATGGAGGAGAAGGGAAAGGTGATCTGAGGATACTATGGGAACCAGCAGGAAACATGAAAGTCTATGCAGACAAAATGAGAGTGATGCAAGTGATTTCAAACCTTTTAGACAATGCAATAAAGTTTACCAGTGAAGGTTATGTGTATGTTAGTATGAAGAAGGAAACAGAAGGTGATCAGACATCTATAGTTGTAGGTGTAAAGGACGAGGGACTCGGTATGGATGCGGAATTGTTACCTCGGCTTTTTACAAAATTTGTCTCAAAGTCTGAAATAGGCACAGGGTTGGGACTCTTTATTTCTAGAGGGATTGTTGAGGCACATGGGGGAAAGATATGGGCGAAAAATAATCCAGATGGTCGCGGAGCAACTTTCGCCTTCACCATTCCAGTCTCAAATGATTAACATTCAGTGAAATTTAGTGATTTTATTTTATTTTATTCCGTTTTATTTTGAACATTAACATGAAAGTATGTGTTCTAGAAGATGGTCTAATTCAACTGTCGCAAGGCAGCAAACTTTGTCGGCGCCACCATAATATACAAACAGATGACTATCGAGAATGCAAGCTCCTGTGGGAAATACAACGTTGTTTACATCTCCTTTTTTCTCATACTCTTCCTCAGGAGCCAATATAGGATCTTTTGTCTTTCCTAGAATTATATGAGGGTCCTTTAAGTCCAGTAGAAAGGCACCTGCACTATACACCTTGTCCTCACTTACACCGTGGTATATCACAAGCCAGCCCTTTTTTGTCTTAATTGGCGGAACGCCGACGCCTATCTTTAAGGCTTCCCAACTTTGCTCAGGTTTAACTAGTAGTGAATGTTTACCAAATTTGGTAACCGAATTACCTTCTCCCAGCCAGATGCTTGGTCTGTCAGTGTTATACTGTGGTCCTACCCAGCTGCTTGGTCTGTGTAATATTATATATTTCTGAAATCCATTTTCTATATTAGATGTCGGAAATAGAACGACGTCTTTGTCATCAGATCCAGGGACAGTTATTATGCCCTGTCTCTTGTAATCTAAAAAATTATTTGTGGTAGCAAGGGCAGTTGAAGCGGTAGGACGTGTTTTAACATAATTCGAAAGGACCACATACGTGACGTATATTTGGTCCTGAATGGTCCCTAATCTGGGATCTTCGATACCAAATCTTTCATAGTCTGCTTCTGGGCATAATGCAACTTCCTTCCTTCTAACAAATGAAAGACCATCATCACTTGAAGCGTAACCAATCCGGGATACATAATCCTCGTATTCGCCTATTGCTCTGTAAAGCATATGAATAGTCTTCCCATCATAAAGAGCCGCACAATTGAAGACTGCTCTCGATTCCCACCAGTTAGATGCGTCAGGAACCAAGACGGGGTTATTTTTCGCTCTTTCTAATCGAAGCATTAAGCTCTTGAATCAATAGTAGCGATTTTTTATTATCTTATATATGTTATGGTAATATTCCTCTAGAAAATTACCTAAACATATTTCTCTAATACTGGTAAATCAGCAGTAGTGTCGCGAATTGACTCGTAGAATGATATATGCTTCTTGGCAACTTGTTTCCAAACCAATTTCCTGCGAAAGATTTCCACTGCATTTTCGTATTTTTCATAGTCTCGTCCAAGTTTCAGAAACGCTTTTGAGAATTCGACGGGATCACGTTCAACTGAAATCCCTAACCCCAAATTGGAAAATTCCTTGAAGAATTCTATATTGCTTGATACGAATGGAAGTCCATGAGCGAGACCATCATACATGACCCCTGAACCAGAACTTACTTTATATGGGAGGATTAGAGCATCGGCAGAATAGAAAAGCAGTGAAAGCTCTTTATCGGTCAGAAATCCCTTACCGAGTTCAATCACACCCTCTTTATCGAACTTTTCCGTTATTTTTTCCATGTTGTAGTGGTTTTTTGAGGTGTTGACGACGATCTTCCAGCCTGCAGGGACTTTCATCTTTCTAATAATGTTCAAGCCCTTGGTGGCAGTCAGAAAGCCCAGAGCGAGGGCAATATTGCCTTCCTCGGGTAAGGAAAATATCCTTCTTGCCTCTTTTTGGTCCGGAGCTGGTAGGAGACTTGGTTCTGATCCATGATATATCAAATGAGATCCTGGTATCAAGTTTGCCAGGTATTTTGAAAAAACAACCCCTTTTCTATTTGGACCTATCTTTTGTGTATTGAGTGAATTAAATGAACGATGATTCAAAAGGTGAGTCCAATAGTCGTAGACCATACGAAGGAAAGTTCCCGCCTTTCCAAACCTTTTATTAACTAAAGGAACGATTAACTTCATCCACTGTTTGAAAGTATAAGCTGAATGGAAGGTAGTGACAATAGGAACATTGCACTCACGGTAGAATGATTCTATGTTTGTGTTTGTTTTATTAGGATTTAATGGGTCCAAATGTATTCCATACAATCCGGGTTCGTACTGGACATTGACTACATCTGGTTGACATTCCTTGACTATCTTCAAGAGAATGTCAGAATTATCGGGGTTGTGGGGTGAGATGCCGATAAAGTCTCCTTGTCCATCTTCGTTACATACGACGAGAACTTCGACATCTTCATTTCTCAAGGAGTCAACTAATTTTTTGCAGTAACGACCCACACCACCTTGCATAGGCGGATATTCCGTCGACACCATTAATATTTTCAAATTATTAGATACACCAGCTTAACAAATCAAATAAACCAATTAGTTATTCCACGATAGCCTATATCTTCCTTGTGTTTAAGTCCATTTGATTACCAAGTCGTATACGTTAGACCTCTTGAATTCAGTTCTTCCATTATTACCTCACATTGACTAAAGGTTCCAGTATGGCCTCTTTTCATCTTAATTTGAGCATAATTCAACACAATTTACAACTCTGGAGTTGAGACTAGGAAAATGCAGTAATAATTAATGTGTTTAGCAT
>JALZOS010000265.1 GCA_030913755.1 Thermoproteota archaeon
GAAGCCAATGGAGGCAAAGTCATTCAACCTAGGACGGCGATACCTGGAGTTGGATATATGGTAGTCTTCAAGGACACCGAGAATAACAGATTAGGGCTCATGGAGGAGGACCAGTCAGCCAAATAAATGTGGTTGGAGCCCTTGATGCTGAGTGAAACTTTCAGTGTAAATAAGCAATCCGATTTACTGATATCTCTTCCCTTTTCTTTAAGTGACTAGGCTCTGCGTTCGAAACGATTTTTTACTGGATAAATTACAGTCTCTAAAATCGACCTATAGAATTTAGTAGGTTAATTAAAAAGTAAGATATTCGAAACCTAAAAAGAAACACTATGCTTAGGTGCGCAGAATGTCAATGTGTTCAGAATATCTGCAAGGATATAACTTTGAAGGATTGTAGTTTTTGCACTAAGGATGTTTGCTGCTGTGTAGAAATTCATAAGCATAAAAAAGATAACCAGAACTCTGTTCTAATATTTCTACGTAAAACAAGAACTCTTTTTGCAGCGGCATTGGGGATTGAAATCTTGTGTGTCTCCGCAGCGGTGATTGGTGAGAATAGCGCATTTTATTTCGCTGGTTATAATTTGCGAGGTATTATTCTTGGATATCTTACCGGATATGCAGCTGCCGGGTTTGTAACTTTTATCGCTATTTTAGGCAGATATGATTTAAGGAATCCAAAAATAGACAGTTGTTGTTCGGTGCTTGAGCAGCACTCAAGCAAAGGTTTTCTTCCAAGTCTGATTACAACCTTTAGAAACTTCGGTTTAGGCCTCTGGAAGATACCTCACCTTCACAATCAACCCAACTTAAGGCAAATCTTGAAAACAAGTCTTATCATTCTGGTTACGGCCGAAAGCGCTTGTATTCTGACAGCAGAAACAATCGACTTAATTTTCTACAAGCACTCGATTTTATTGTCTGTCCCGCTTGCGTTACTTGCTGGTTCATTTACAGTAGTTGCTCCCGAAGCCTATAAGAAAATGAAACGAGATTCTAGGTCCGACAAAAATCTTTGTTGTTGACGACAAAAATTTCATCTCCACTTACGGCGATTTCCTCATTTTTAATTATTTCTCCTTTACGTCCGGGCGTCTTCATTGCCTGTTGATTAACTTGCTTCCTTTCTTCTTAAGTATTGTGTCCCATGAAAAAAGAATTTTAGAATTTGCAGCAATTTGTGAAGATATCCAAAAAATGGATAATCTCATCGAACAAGATGCGAAGACATTTCTACTCTGTTCTTGTTAGGTGGTCATATCCAATATTCGGAAAAAAGACATTGCTTAAATCTCTTTATGATTTCATGAGACAGGAAATTAAGAATAAGTATAACAAGGACTACGACATACCTGAAAAAGCGTTTGTGGACCAGCTCATACCACCTTACACAAAATATTTAATCGACTTAATTAATCGGATTTGTTTTGATACAGATAGTGGTAAGAACATATGCCGAATATTTGATCTTATAAATTATGAAAGCGTCCTCCATGGACTTAAACCTACAACCGAGCTCCTGGGTATATATGGCGAGAATTGCATGATGCGCAGTATCGACCTAACAGCAGATCTAGTAACTTTCTCGGTCCGGTCAAATTTAATAGACAGTAGAAGCAAGGATAAATTCGAGATGGGATTGAATCAGTTGAGATCCCAATTGAAATGATTGATTAAGAGAGTTGAGATCCCATCTGATATGTTTGATATGTTTGGAGTATTATATTTACCATATAAGGTAACCATCACTGAGTGTCATCGTGACATCAGAAGAGGATTGATACTGGCTATTTCATGTGATAATGATATGTGGATAAAAACTCAAAAGCTCAAAATCAAAGTATAGAGAGTATTGTTTTTTTGTACATTCGCTGGCTAACATTAGTTGAAGTCATGTGAATATACTTTGTGAACATATCGTATTCGACGCGACGGTTATACATCATATTTCCCATCTGTACTCAAGACGGATTATCCTGTTTTCACAAATTACACAGTAAATTTATCAAGCTATAGAAATCTATTGAAATGAAAAAAAGGGTTCAAATTGATTAATAATATCTATTTGCACAGCTTGATTCTTACTTTCAGGCGCGAGGACGGTTGGTAGAGAACAGGTATCGATGGACCTTCCAATCGCCATTCTCCTGCCAGAATACAAACAACTCATTGTTGCCTTCTTCGAGCTCGAGGCCATTGGCCAGGATATTAGTACTACCAGAGGAGCTAGTGCGGGCCCAGGCCCAGTCACCTGCTACTTGGATGTCGTGAATCTCGAAGCGGACGTTGAGCTTGATTGTTTTGAATAGTTGCTCGTACCCGGCACGGATGGCGTCGCGACCGATCAGGGCCGGAGAATATTGCGGCATAAAAATCGGCTCGCTCCCGTAAAGGTTCATTATCGTGTCAATATCGTTAGCGTTGAGCGCGGTTTCATAGGTCTTAATGACGGTTTCGATGGACGCGATATTTTTCTGGACCGAGCTCATATTAACTGTATTGGCGGAATCAGATATCCGGAAGACTAATGAGCTTGCGTCCCCATTAGCATCAAAGG
>JALZOS010000266.1 GCA_030913755.1 Thermoproteota archaeon
TAGAATAGCGAGAATGGCGGACAGTCCATGTCATGCGGAACAAGAGATACTCTTTACGTTAAATGAAGAGGGTGTTGGCGATCCCTCGAAATTCTGACATGGATCGGTCTTTATGTTAAAACTTCGGTAGGTATATTGGTTGCAGAGGTAAAACCAAATCGAGTAACAGCTCTTACCAATGATATAGCATCATTGTTCTCAATCTATAATAAAAAAGCCATAAAATAATATTCTTCCTACAACAACTACTCACTTAGCTCATACTAGATCAGTTCGGATCTTTTGCTGGCCGGCATTAACCCAAGGTAATATTCGCTACGGCATTTAGCATTGCCAGATAATATTAAATTAAGGCTATTATGTCAATGAAGTGATGCCTAGGTCACACGGACCGCAAAGAAAATCAAGACATGTTCTCAAGAAGAGTGTAGCATCTAGAGGTGTTTCGTTCTTACTGACTGAATACAAAATTGGAGATAAAGTAGTAATTAGTGTTGATCCTCGAGAACATAATACCATTCCGCACAAGAGATATCAGGGTCGAGTTGGAATCGTTCAACGGATTGGAAGAAGAACTATGAACATCGGAATTGCAATGGGAAGTAAGCAAAAGATATTACAAACAAAACTTAACCATGTAAGACCACTGATTTCAAGTGAAGCAAAGGAAGTAGAGGAAATTGACTGAAATCATAAAGAGAGAAATGGTCTCACTGTCCGAAGTTAAAGAAACTCTAGAAAAGAGGAAACCTGACGAAATGGATCAGATTCAGCGCTGGACTTTTGACTATGTGACCAAGTTTTCAAAAATTAGCCCGGATACCGCCAAAAGATTGGTAAACGATTTGATAAGAGAATGTGAATTTACTGAAGAAGAAGCCGTGGAGCTGGTCAACATAATGCCAAAGTCGCTCGAAGAACTTAGAACGTTTACTTTCGGATGGAAGAAGTTGATTCTCACATCAACGTTAGAGAAAGCCTTGGCAAAACTTACATCCACTAATGGATGAAAGTTAAATACGAAGGTCATAATAATGCAATCGTAATTGGAATCACTTCCTCACGATAAAGAAAACATTAGGTCGTCCAATGGAACGCCTCATGTTATCCCTCATAGAAAGTATGAGGAATATGCGTATGTATTAGACTATAGTCAGCGAAGTAAATCACTAACGGTGAGAGGACGGGAAGGGTTGATCATCCAGGCAATAGGTGAGGGGCGGCTTACTCTACTTGAACTTTTGGGAGTGCAGAACGCGAACTTTGAGGTAGGCGAACGTGTCTACATTGGTCGTGAGGGAAGAAACAAAATTGTAAGTGTGTTGGGAAAATTGGAATACGCTTCTATTTCACAGCCGGCAAAAAACGATCTTTCAAGCATAGTTGAAAATATAGTACTGTCAAATGACGAGAGGTTTGTATCCTACATTAATAATGCGCCACCAGTTACTCCACGGATACACTCTCTGGAACTAATACCCGGAATTGGTAAGACATACATGAGGGGAATAATAAGAGAGCGAGAGAAGAAGACATTTGAATCTTTTTTGGACATTCAAACAAGAATCGGTATAAAGGACATTCACAAACTTATATCAAGAAGGATAGTTGAAGAAATAACAGGAGAAGTCCGGATGAACTTGTTTGTTGGAAAATGAACTTAGAACGACAAGGAAAAGAAGGATCGAATTAGGACAACATTATCTGTTAGACAATAGAATAATTTCTGAAATAATCCAAGCGAGCAACATAAAGAAAGAAGATGTTGTATTGGAACTTGGTACAGGGAACGGACATATCACAAGACAACTTTCAGAGCATGCAAGGTGTGTGTATTCGTATGAAATAGATTATCGACTCTACAAGATTGCTAAAAAAAATTGTTTTGATAGGACAAACGTCAAAATTTACAATATCGATTTGTTAGAGTTAGATCTCAAGAATTTCGATGTATTCATTTCAAACATTCCTTATTCTCGTAGTAAAGAAGTCATCAAGTGGCTATGTCTTAAGAAGTTTAGGAATGCAGTAGTTATGGTTCAAGATGAGTTTGCAACTAAACTTCTCTCTCATCCAGGAGGGAAAAAGTTCTCTGCAATTTCGGTAATTGCACAGTATTGTTTTAGATTGGAACCGCTAATTGAGGTGCCCGCTGATGCTTTCTTTCCTACTCCTCAAGTGAGGTCAAGAATAATTCGGATTACTCCAAGAAATAAAATCGTAAATCCAGAATCGATAATGAAGGTAGATCAAATGTTTTCTAATAGCAGGAGAAAACTGTCAGACCATAGTTCTGTGAGTGGCCAATCTGTCGGAAAAAAGAAAATCAAGGAAACAGACCCAGATACTATTATGGAATTTATAGATAATTCTGAAATGTTGGGATGATCTAAATGATGGGAGTTTCATCTGCCTCTATAAAATTGGTCCTAGCAAGAGTAAAGCTTTTATCTATACTGACGGGAGGTAAAAAAAATTGTACATACCTGCAGAAGATAGCAATCTATTAGCCGAAACTGTAAAGGAGTATTCCGGCAAAAAGGCACTGGAGATTGGAATAGGATCAGGTATAGTGTTGGGAGAACTCCAAAGGAATTTTGAATTAGTGGTGGGGACAGACTTACATTTGCACTCCCTGAGAT
>JALZOS010000234.1 GCA_030913755.1 Thermoproteota archaeon
ACAGATCGATACAACTCCATAAGGTAGATCTTTTGATCTGAAGGCTATACTTTATCAATATACATATTAATGAATGGCCGTATCCGTTGATTAATCACTTTATTCAACCTTTACCATTTTCAGAATCGCTAGTCTTGTCCTTCTTTAAACGTTTCTGTTTGTTATTATTTTTAATACTGTTTACAGTATCCTGCTTGGAAACATTATCCAAGTGCCGTGGAGTATTTGAAGGTATTCTAGTGGATTTGGATTCCAAAGACATGTCCATCATTTTTTCGTCTTCTTCCTTTTCCCCATCCTCAGTTCTTTTCTTAATACTGGACTGACTTGTATTCTCCTCCTTTGTAAGAGAAGACATGTCTTTGGGATGACGCGAAAAAAACGAAGGCTTGTCAGAGTCGAGTTTGGTTGGCGGATCGTTTGACTGTATGCATGAAGATGAAGGTGATAAGGACGAAGGAGAGGGATCATTAGGCGATTCATTCGAAGAATAATTTTTTGGGGACTCACGGTCCTTTTCGTCATTAGTACCGGCATTATTACCATCTTCGATAGTCTTGCCGTCCTTGGGATCTCGGGGTCTTATTGTGATTGATTCCTTCCCAATTGTTATCTTCATAAGACATATCCACATTATTACAAGTGGAATATGGTATGTTGCTATTCTCCATGCTATCACTACTGACAGCTGTGAATCGTTGAGAATATCGGCGAAGTGAGGGATACCTCCAAGATTGGATATGTATGCCCAAATCCCCAGTTCGGCTAAACCAGAGCCACCTATAGTGATTGGCAGTGTAGCCAGAGCAGTTGAAGCAGAGGTTGCCATGAACGATTCAAGCAGGCCAATGCGCTCATGTACGGCATTTGCAAGTACGAAAAAAGATACACCTTGAAATAGGAATGCGACAAAGGTCATCGCCATGCCGACAGAAAACACCTTAACTGATTTCCTTGATCTGAAATGGGTTCTGCTCATTTTACACAAGTCTGACAGTGCGATATTGGTCGAAGCCACTATACGCAAGGATCTCTCTGTTGAAAGAAATCTTTGAAGCAATCTTGTTGCAAAGTGTGGCAGTTGAATGTTCCTGTGAGCCGAAAAAAGTACCACCAAAAACCAAAAACTGAACGTGGGGATGGTTACAAGAATAACAAGTATTCCTATGAAAGTGCCTCCATGGAATAGTGCAAGCCCTCCTGAGATGAAAGCCAACACGGTACCGGCAAATACATCTGCAATGATCTCCGTGGTTGCAACCCATGCTGCGTCACCGGTAGAAACGCCCTTCTTAGTTAGCCAGGCAATTCTAACTATTTCACCTCCCACATAGGAAGGAGTGGTCTGTGTCACAAATTCCCCCGCCAAGCGGGCTTCCATTATTTTTCCAGTCGAACTCAACTTAGGGCCGATAAAGTGCTTAATAAAGTATCTAAAGCGGTACGCCTGCAGCAGGACTCTTACCATGACTGCACCCACCGAAGAGAGGAAAGGAATAACTCCAACGGAAAATACATCTTCAGGAGAGACAGGGGTTAATATAAATAAGAGCAGGAAAGGAACTACGCTGGCCGCAACTGCCACTATCCTCCATTTCAAAACTTGTCACTGCATTCATGAAGATTAGGCATATAATAATGAATAGAAACTAAATATAATCAGGCTGTTTATTCGATTTGAATAGTTTTGGACGCCATTTTTATTACGGGTACTGCAGGTTCAGGTAAATCGTTACTTACTTCTAAAATCGTTGAATGGTATAGTGATAATGGAGCCTTCGCTATCACGCTGAACTTGGATCCAGGTGTAATCCATTTACCATACAAGCCGGATGTGGATATTCGAAATTATGTCGATATAGAAAAACTCATGACTGAATATAACTTGGGGCCTAATGGGGCGCTGATATTGTCTGCCGACCTTGTCGCAACAAAGCTGGACGAAATACAATCTGAAGTAGATGGACTAAATCCTGATCACGTGATAATAGACACTCCGGGTCAGATAGAGTTGTTCGTCTATCGTACGAGTGGTCCGTACTTTGTAACGAATTTTCGATCCGATAATAAGGTTAATATCTTTACTCTTGACGGCATGCTCGTATCCTCCCCCATAAACTATGTTTCTATCGCACTAATTGCGGCATCCGTAAGAATGAGATTGAAGATAGCACAGATAGATGTGATGACAAAGAGGGACCTTATTGCAGATAGGATTCAAGACATCATGAGATGGTCATCATCCAGAGTGTTGCTGGAACAAGCAATCGACTCTGATACTGGCCAGCAGCCGACTAGCACTGATTACAAGCTCCTCAGCAGGGACATTCTACAGAGTATGTACAGGAATGGGGTCATGCAAACTCCGATTCCATATTCCAATCTGACGATGAATGGCATGTTGAACCTGACGGGTTCCCTTTCAAGAGTGTTAAATCGAGGAGAGGAAAAATTTGACTGACATTCAGGATAGTGCGAGTAGTCAATACTGTGAAGCTGTCGCACCATCTTCAACTGCGAACATTGGACCAGGTTTTGATGTCTTTGGACTTGCCCTAGATTTATTCCACGACAAGATAACTGTTCGAAAACATGAAACAAAGACAGGAAAGATAAACATAATTTTATCCGACAAATCAAATTTTAATTTAAAAATTCCATCAAACGTCAATTCGAACTCTGCTGGTTTAGCAGTCAAGAAATTGTGTATAGAAAGTGGAATTGAAAATGACATAGAACTTTTTGTATTGAAGGGAGTACCACCCGGATATGGACTTGGAAGTAGCGCCGCCTCTGCAGCGGCTGCTGTGATGGGCGTAAACCATCTATTTAAGATCGGATATGAAAGGAAAAAACTTGTAGAGTTTGCAGCGGAAGGCGAGATTGCGAGCGCTGGCGTGAGGCACTACGATAATGTGGCTGCATCGCTACTTGGAGGATTTGTGATAGCAAGATCTTCACCCAGACTGGAATTCACTAGAATTCAGCCACCTGGTAACCTTATACTTGTAGTGGCAATTCCAAAGCTTCCAGTCCCTGAAAAGAAAACTGAAATCGCCAGAAGTGTATTGCCAAAACATGTACCACTGAATAGAGTTGTAGATAACATCGCCAATGCGAGCATGGTCGTGAGTGGATTCCTCCTAAATGATGTAAAAATGATTGCCAATGGAATTGAGGATGCCATAGTGGAACCGACTAGGAAGGGTTTGATTAAAGGCTTTGATAAGGTAAAAGAATATGCCCTAAATGATGGGGCTCTTGCCGTTACGATTAGTGGCGCAGGGCCTTCTATAATTGCTTTTAGTCAGTCAGGGGAGGGTGTCGACGCATCTCGAATAGCTAATTCCATGAGGAAAGGTTTTCTGGATTCGGATATAGATGCAGACACGTATGTGTGTAGCCCAAGCAATGGAGCATATATTATTTCAGATCCTGACTGAATATGACTAACTCCTGTCCTTCATCACCATTTACATGAAACTGCTGCGGCTGCAGGATTTCTATGAAGTAGAGAAATAGAAAATTGTCATGAGTAACCTTAGCTTTCTCCCTTAGTACTTTCCGTCTTACTTCTTTCCTTTGTCTAAAAAGGTAGTCATCATCTTCTGTCTGTCTTCATGAGCAAAGCACAATGCCCATCCGTATATCTCAAGACGCAAACCTGTGTCAAGATCTGTATCCATTCCTCTGTTAATCAACATCTTGCTTACCTTTACAGCATTGGAGCTGTTCTTGGCAATTTCTTTGGCCATAGATATACACTCTTCCATTAATTTCTTGTTTAGTTGCTTTGCAATGCTTTTTGCCCTCACTTTCTCATTCCCTTTGTCGTTTTCTCCAGCAGGTATTTCAGGCAGCAATTCATCCTCTGAATTCAAGCTGACGATTTTATTGACCAACCCAATCTGAAATGCTTCGTCTGCTGCTATCATCTTTCCTGTAAATACTAGTTCCTTAGCCTTAGCCGGACCTACCAGTCTCATCAACCTCTGGGTTCCCCCCCATCCTGGCGGGATTCCTATGGTCACTTCTGGTTGTCCCAATTTGGCACTGCTTGACGCTATTCTCATATCACAGACCATTGCCAATTCGCAACCTCCACCCAATGCAAATCCATTGACTGCAGCAATGACTGGCTTTTCCAATTTTTCAATCTTATTTAGGACCGATTGAGCAGAAGAAGCGTATTTCTCCGCAGTCATCGGATCAATATTTACCATGTATGAAATATCGGCACCAGCACAAAATGATCTTTCTCCCGCACCAGTGATAATTACAACTTTAATGCCATCATCGACGCCTACTATGTCTATTGCCCTTGACAGCTCTGAAATTACGTCTGTATTCATTGCGTTAAGAGCTTCTGGTCTGTTGATTCGTATAATTGCAACATCTTCCTGCGGTTCTACCTGGATGTACTTCATGTTAGACATAGAGGAGTGGCAACCTCACAATCAATTAAATCTTATCAAGAACAATTCCAAAAATATGGAATGAGTAACATTATCTCGTGAAGAGGAACTGATTCCTTTTTAGAGTGAGAAATGTTTTTCATACAACAAAGCTTTCTACTCGCTTGTATTTTTTAGTGTATATTATTAATTAGCTAAGTAGGTTTGGCAAAGCAAATGGCTGCTATCACTGTAATCGTGTGAGAATAACAGTAATTTACTGCTACTAATGTTATTTCAAAAATTTCGTGTACAGAATTCCATTGAGGCGCCGTTGGATCCACAAAATTATTTTATTATCTGTAATACAAACCGGTAACTGGGGGTCGAGGAACTGTATTTTTTATCATATCGGCAAAGTTTCCTACTTTATCCGGTGGAGCCGCATCAGGATTCTTTCGTCCTCGCAATTAATACCTGGGCTGCCGTTTTTCCTGAACGATAACAATGAGAAGAATAAGAACATCATGTAGTCCATGTATCCAATGAAAACTAATCAAAATAAAATTTTAGACTTTAAGATATGAGAATAGTTTGCAAATACCCAGATGCAGATGTCTATTGTTTCTTCTTTTTAACCGTCAGATTTGAACTATAATTAAATAAAAAAATAAAGACGTCTCTACTCTGCTACGCTAATCACTAATCACTTAACCGTCTGAACTTCTCTTAATGAGATGTTTGTGCTAGGCGCCGGCCATTCCGTTCCTAAGTTCGACTCCTTTGTGATCCGCATCTTCTGCAGCCGTAGCTTCAGATGCTGCTTTGTGCATCTCAGACATTGCACATCCCATTTGTGCCTCTGGTTTTCCTCTCCTCATAAGGCCTCTATAC
>JALZOS010000261.1 GCA_030913755.1 Thermoproteota archaeon
AGAAGCGGAGACATCTGCGATGCTTGCAGTACGTCCTGACTTGGTCGATATGAATCTTGCACCGAGTGACGTAATTCCTAAATTACCTAGCAATGTGAGAATCTATTGGAATTTTGATGAACTTACAAGTACAGGTACTACGGGATCTCCACGAAAAGCTAGTATTGAAAAGGGCAACAAAGTTTTGGAAACAATTGAAAGTGTATTGCTGTCTCTCGTGCAAGAAATGGATCAAAATAATTGGAAATACGGGATCAATGTAAATCAAGATAAAACAAAGTGAATTTAGACTTCTGAATAAATGAATTCCGTACTACACCCAACAGAGGAACGCCCGTTCGTCATGAGGAATCCGCAATTACTCTATTCATTTGAGCAGAATGATATGGATATTCAGGATTGTTATTTATTGGTAATGGGAAAATGTAGACCTCTTCTAAGGCAAGTCAATTTTACTCGATCTAAGTTAAATGAAACTCGACCGATTTTAACTTACATACCATTTTGTGAAACGTATTTTTCCTTTTGTTGCAACACATAACAGTCCCCTTTAGAGTATGTCAATTCTGAAACAAATTTTATCGATATGTTATTTTCCTGTGACGGGACTTTGTCTTTGAATTCGGTAACAGCAATTAAAGCCATAGAAAGATTCGTTCTAAAGCATCACAAAGTAGATCACCCGACGACTGTAAATGATGCTTGAAATAATCTTGGACCTGTGAAGAGATCAGGGATGAAGATAGGACCACATTTCTCCTTAAGTTACGGTAAAACAGTATTTAGAGTATTTATATGGACAGGTAAGCCAGACTAAATTTAATTGCTTGTTATTTCTCTTAGACTTGGAAGAGTTATCGCTAAGGACGAACTTATCATAATTCCTCGACTCCCTGTACGTGACCATACCCTATACTTGTAGCCCCCAAGAACATCCCACATCCCTCGTTGGGACATATGAAAACCGCACATCTCAAACCTGGTGCATCAGCGTTATCTGGATAGACGATTCGTACATCTACATCTCTTTCAAACTCTTTCTTGCAATGAGGACACTTTGCCATAACAGTTCATCTTCTTCGTAAAATAAAAAGGATATGACATTTGGGATAGGAATACAATGTAAGATACCATTAGTTACACTCTATTCCCGATAGTAAAATGAATACCCCTGGATGCCCTCCCCAGACCGCAACAGTGGCATTTTCTAGCGCTGGACCTGCAATTGAAACATCTCTATGTTGATATCTGGTGGGGCAGAGCACCCCTAGAACAGCTTTATCTCAAATCAGGATGACCATAGAGTTGTGGCTTGGATTTACATTCTAGAAACATAAGATATTACTTTTCTTTCACGCTATGACGGCTTGCAATTATATTATCTCTAGCAATTCTCACATATTGTGTATCTATCTCAGTCCCAACATATTTTACATCAAGACTGATACACGCCGACGCAGTGGTACCTGCGCCGATGAACGGATCGTAAACTACCAAATCAGGTCTTATGCCATGTAGCATCATGCAGAATTTTGGCAACTTTTCAGGAAACACTGCGGGATGAGGCCTTCCCTTTTGAATAGTGGGATAAGGGATAAACCACACATTACCTCTGTCTCTTTTATCCTGTTTCGTAGACTTCCACCGTCCTATGTTAGTCTTGTCTTGATATGGTACACCTATGGATAACTTATCTAACGGAGTTTTAAGAGTCTTGGTAAAATGAAAAATGAATTCATGAAGGTCTGTCAGGAACCGGCTGCTAATTATTGGTTTAAAATGACCTACGGAAATACTATCTCGGACTTGTGAATTCTTGCCAACATCAACTTTATCGAATGAAATTGATTTTATCCAATGAATTGTGTTCTGTAACTTGTATCCCGCCTCCAGGAATTCCTGCAATACTTGAAATGGTATCAGTGGATCCCTTAATGTACCCCCTATATTCAAAAAGAAAGACCCGTTATCTCTCAACATAGGCATACTTAGTTTAGCAACCTTATTCATCCATTTCAAATATTGTCGCCTACTAATTTTGTCATCGTACATGCTATATCCCTTGTCTATGTTGTATGGCGGAGAGGTAACAATAACATCCACAAAGAACTTTTGTCTGCATGCTCTTCGCATGAATTTAAGGCAATCTTCATGATATATGTTGTCAACCATTATGAGGTGTGTCATTCCACATCAGTGAATGTAGAGAAATGAAGAGTATTGAAATAGGAATAGATCATTAGCTTGACAGAATGAAATCGAAGTCATGCCCAAAATACATAATTGACAACTGTAATTTAACATTAGTGACTCGGAGAAAGCTAAACAATAAAGACAATCGCTATTGATCTAAAACCCTGTAGCTGTACGCCATATCATTAAGAGGCACAACCGTATTGAGGTGCGCTTGGTCAGACAAAACACAAATAATGGAAAGATGGTGAAACTCTTGGAAGTACTGTCTATTCATTGATAAAAGTAAAAGATATAGTTTTTTCCTTAAACATTGTGTCTCTGCTGTCCTGGCACGAATACTGAAAGTCAATAATCCAAATAATATGATCTCTAATAATATAAGATGAATATTGTTAGTTAACAGGTGCTTCGAGTAATATCTTTGATCCGGTTCTACCCAATTTATTTTGGGTGTATAGGTTTGGGACCACAGACTAACCAATCACATTTTATTCTATCAGCTATTTCTTGTGCTTTTGTTTTTTATGCCTATTGTCTTAGGTCGGTGTCATGAGCTGATCCTAACCTTTTGATTACATTCCGGACATCTCAACATACCTTTTGGATGTGTCAGCCTATCTTCCACGCCTTTGCTTCTGTTTGGTCAACACATTTTACTTTCCGTTGAGTTCGCGTGCTTCTCATTTAGGTGTTGTCAGGTTTTCAATTTTTAGTCTAAGATAGATTACCTCCGTGTATAAATTGCGATTATTTAAGGGGTCAGATTGCTATGAAAAATCATACAAGAAAAGAATTGATCAGACGATCAGTACTTGTCGTTGCTCTCGTTGCTGTAGGTATTAGTGGTACAGGACTTTTGTTATCTTTCCCTATACCCACTATACTTGGAAATACACCTCAACTTGTTTCGAGCGCATATGGCGCCTCAGACTCAGTTTTTGGTGATGCTACGACCAGCACGACTACAGATAATAACAACGACAATCCCGAGGATGATAGCACCAACTCCAACAAGGACCAAAATAACGAAAAGGAACAAACCTCAGAGGAAACAACTACAACATCTTCATCAAATATTGCTCCACAAATTAGCTCAAGCAGTGATAAATCTCAAGTATCCGAATCATCATCTGATGATAGCACAACCTCTTCACCCAAGATCTACAATGCATCCATGATAGGTATAAAGAAGGATAAATCATATGATCCAAATCCAATTAATATAAACGCAGGTGATTCCGTTGTTTGGACAAATAGTGATAATGATATCCATAGCGTAACGTCTGGAAGTGATGAGGGACCATCTATTGGACAGGAATTTGATTCAGGCATCGTAGGCGCTGGAAAGTCTTTTACTCATAAATTCGAAAATCTTGGAACATACGAGTATTTCTGCAGTATACATCCTTCAATGGTAGGAGAAGTCATAGTGAAATAGATAGAAATAATGACGACGAGGGACCACTTCATTTTTCTTCTCAGTTAAAGACTTTTAGAAAAAGC
Source organism: Thermoproteota archaeon (assembly GCA_030913755.1). GTDB lineage: Archaea > Thermoproteota > Nitrososphaeria > Nitrososphaerales > Nitrososphaeraceae > TA-21. The sequence continues at coordinate 3,700 of JALZOS010000261.1, forward strand.
TGATCTCTTCGTCTTTGTTCATTAATATCTTCTTCCTATTTACCGTTTTTTGAATCATTGTATGTAAGCTCAACCAGCAATGACTTTCCGCAATCGACTTGTGCGAGATATCTATCAATACTAGTATTTATCCAACCATGTTATTTCCTCAATTGCAGAGAACAAAATTGGTAAACCGTAAACCATATGGACCTGTGTAGCCAAGAATGGAATGAGATATCGAGTCATTCCCCTAAGATCAAATGGTGCTATACCGGTTCATGTCGCCATACAGGATAGACTAGGGCTATCTGACAGCTGGCATAATAGTTGCTCTTATGCCTATTGTAGTTGATGCTGATTTTCCCCAAGTCCAAACCCCCTTAGCAAGTCATTAATTATGAGGATATAGTAGCTA
>JALZOS010000274.1 GCA_030913755.1 Thermoproteota archaeon
ATAATAGCCAAATTTTACAGCTTGGCTTCAGCTGGTAATTGAGGTTCCAAAACACAAAGGAAGATAATTTGTTGCATGATCATCCCATGGTTTTGTCGGCACGAATGTTAATGTGCATTATATTTCCTATGTGACTCAAGATTAAACTAATTACTTCAAGGTTGACGAGAGCTCCGTGGTTCGTATGGCTACTGCAAAGTCCCTGACCAAACTATTAATTTTGATCATAAAAATATAATCCCATGTAAATATATTTCCACAAGCATCATCCGAACCATTAAGTAAATGCTAGACCATATTTAATTCAAATGACCAAAAAATGAAATAAATAAAGCTGTTATATATACTATAACACCACATCGTTGAAATAAATGCAATCAAAAAATTGAGAATTGAGTGTTCTAATTGAATAGACTACTGATAATATAATGCTAAAGTATTCACTTCTAACAACTAACGTGTAGAGGTCGATGGGATGAAAATCGTCCCCCATTCGTGGAACACAAGTGAAGGAGCTTATAAAGTGGTGCTAAAGATCCTGAATGCGAATCAGAATAAAATCTGGACTGAACAAAGACGCCAAGTATATCACAACGTGAAACAATCATCCTTTTCATGCTCGGGGCGTATTCGAGACACTTCAATTCATAAGAAGTTCTAATTATTATAGAATTGCATTCAAGATGGTAATCTCCCAAAAGAAAACGATGACAAACAAGGACAACACATTATGCTGTTAATCTGTGAAAAATTTGAAAGACTCTCTAGAAAAGTGTAAGTAGTTGGACATACCAGTAGAATGCACTTCATGTTAGTGAAGATCAATGGGATCGAAGGTAATAAGGTCAGAGTCACAGAACTTGACATCGACAGTTATGGTTCAATTATACCTCTAAGAAACTTGGAACTAAAACTACCAGATAATGATTATTCCATTGCTAGAACGTTGAGGTCATCTTCTCATGCTGCAATCTTTACTCATGGTAATGTTGACGACAATTACAGTATCATAATTTTAGCTACTGGGCTTAGCCAAGATGAACTCAATGAAGAAAAGCGGAAGATTATCGAAGCAACGAATAAGCAACCACACTCTTAGAATCTCAACACTAGCAAATTCAACATGTATATCCTGTTCAAAAATAGTCTTCGCTCTCGTCTTTTACTAAGAAGCAGATTAATGCACCTGACACCTTGAAACAAATTTAATTAGTCATCTTGGAACATTCTGTTTGTTGGTTCTTAATTTTTTCCTCAAGATCATAACAGCAGCCCCGATCACTAAAATAATTCCGATTTCCATCGAATAACCAGCAATTACGTTTAAAAGTGGATTACGACCAAAGGTTATATCAACTATTACCGGAAGATTTCCTAAGTTTGAAAGGAGAAGTGTATAGTTCCCTGGATTATCAGGCCTGAAAGAAGCCACAAATGGCCTATTCGATTCGTTACTCATTACTTGGACTCCATTCGGATCCTTCAAGGTTCCCTGCACCACAACATTTGATGGACTGAAATGTATCACTATATAGGCTAAATTTTTCCAGAACGCTTGGGCTCCGGTTACCTTTAGACTGGTTTCAATGGTGCTACTTGGTTCTATTACGGTACTACTTAGAACAGTTTTTTGGTCTGCAAAGGGGCCTTGAGCAGATGCTGGACTCTCCACATACACCAAATTAATTGAGAGACCTATAACTAACAAAAAAACACCAATGATTAAAATGATGTAACCTCGATACATTGGATATTAAACAATATTTCTATTTTCTCTGTGATTTAAAGATGCTAGAATAACCATTTTACCTCCAAATAATTCCATACCCAGAAAAATATATCGAGCGAGCACTAAGTAACCGCTCATATATCATAACCAATTATTATTCGATTTGCTCCCCTAACTACGAAAATTAGTGTCCAATTCCAAAGTTAATCAGAAGCATATCAATCGCGATATCAATCTATTCTTCTCTTGTGCAACAAATATCCCTATTTTCACATTTACAGTCAGTGGGTACTTTCAGGCACGATGGACAAATTATTACGCCACACCCAACACATCTGTTAGTGGATGCGTTACAGGCCCAGTGTTTACACTCATTTCCCATACTTATAACTCAAATACTCCACTCGTGTAATTGTGTCTTTCCTAGTCTTTTATGAAAGGTAAAGCCGTAGCAGACCTAATTTCTGCAATGAGTGATGGAGATACATACACTAATGTCCATACACAAGAACATCCAACAGGCGAGATTAGAGGACAGGTAGAAATGTCGTCGAATGCAACTGGAACGAGTTCATCAATTGATATGACTCTGA
>JALZOS010000273.1 GCA_030913755.1 Thermoproteota archaeon
GGATAGACACCGGCACGAGCGGCACCTACTACTTCGACGCCTTCGAATCACGGCGATAGACTTGTATCGGGCCGTATCACCTTCTGAGCGGCAAAATGGTAAAAAGTCTCAATTAACCTGATGATTCTGGTTACTTGAGACCCTGTGCTGAACCGAAGCTATTAAACTTGAACTTTAAATTTGGACACTTTCCCGATTTATGTTTGGCGAATTGAGTTTCCAGTACGGCAGACTCTTTTTTAAAAATAATCCTGGTTTTGCTTGCCATCATCGCCATTTCTTGCGCTCTTATTCGCCATGGCTAAGAACGACTCCAGGCAGCCTACTCATCATGAGTCAGCAAACCTGTAGGTTAAACAAAGATTTGATTGTGTTTGTAACCTTTTCTTAAGCATATCGTCATGGACGCAAGAACTCATCCAGAGAGCTAATTAGATCAACTAAGAGCTATGGTGATTGTCAAAATCCATTTAGTAGCTCGCACGAGCGAACGCGCTGGATTTACATAAAAAAGAGCTCATGGACATAGGGGAGGATGTCATAGGGGCGGAGCTTGCAAGTAAGAGCTGTTACACTGGTCAGATAAGACCCTCCGAATATAATATGACTACGGGTGAACAGGCTCCAATCTAAGTAAGACCAAATAGAAACCACAAGAAGAGAAGGTAATCATGGGACATGCTTTGACAAATAAATATGCCCTGTTTTTTAAGAAAAAAGGGATGAAGAAAGTGTTTTCGTTGGCCCAAGATATATATAAATATGGAAAATTCCGTGAACTCGTTTCATTTGCTGTTTGGGAGATGTATCATAAATTGGGGTTGTTTCCGAAAAAAGATTATTTAATATTCAATAACCGCGAAGCGATCAAATTAGAGAATGAAAGATTGGCTGGCTCGGAGTTTGACGATAAAGTAACCCAATTTTTCGCAAGCAGAGGACTGAACGCAGTTCGGTGTGATCATAATTGGAAGCTTCTGTATACGAATAACAAAGGCGAGATCTTTGGATCTTTATATCCTGATGATTCTGATCTATACAAGAGCACTGATGGTGGAGAATCCGTCGTATTTGTCAAGAGATTCCAAGAAAGCATAAAGTCCATATTTATTTCCAGTCAAAATACGATCTTTGTATGTGTCAAAGGATCTCTTTATAAGAGTTCAGATGGGGGGGCTTCATTCAAAAAGACATTGGACCTTGGTTCTCCGATTAGTTTCTTCAGATTTAATAATGCGATGACGGAAACACCGAAGAGGACATTGGTAGGTGCGGAATATGGCAATATTTACGACAAGAATGGCTGGAAGAAACTCGCCTACCTCTACTATAGCTCTGACGACGGTGAAACATGGAAAAAGTCTGATTTCTTAATTCAAAAAGGGACGAATAAGCACGTCCACATCGTCAAGTACAGTCCATTATTGAACAAGCTGATGATGGCAGATGGCGACAACTATAAAAAGCTATGGTTAAGCGATTCGTTGGATGTGTCTGATCCTGAAAACCCAAACTGGAAACCCGTCAATAGGTTCCATATACAAATGGGTGGTTATACTTCAGTCGTAGAAAGTGACGGGAGAATATTCTTTGGGTCGGACTATCAAGGCGGAACCAATTTTATTGTCGAGTCAACAGATGGCGAGAAATTTACCAAGAAAATCGTGCCAGATCCCTACCGCAGGAGCCCGATAGATAATATGGTGCTGAGGAAAGGTAAGAGAGGCAATGAAATATGGGCGAATTTGCCTTTTTCCACGGCAAATACGAAATGTTTATTAATGTATTCAGCAGATCATGGAAAAAGCTGGCACAAGGTTTTTGAATACAATCGTTCTACTCATACAGTTTGGTTAGTCAGCTCATCGAATGAAATCGCAGAGGCTTTGTATTTTTCAGTTGAGGACTCAAAAAATAACAGCAGAGTTGTGTACAAACTGGTTGATTGTTAACGAGATTAGTGATGAAGCCATTTGTTGAAACTCAATCTGTGATCAACCATGTTCGGCCGGAGGACACTGTGCCTCAGATGGATTTCTCTGTGCTCCCCCTTGTTCAGCAAGTGTGTAATGTCCTGAAAACAGAAGATATAGATTATTGCCATTGGAAAAGTAATAATATGCTTGGGCGTTCTGCCAGTGGGGATAATGATCTCGATCTACTAATTAGACGGGCTGATGGGTCACGATTTACAGAAATCTTATTTCGCTTAGGGTTTAAGCAGGTACAGGCTCCAGTAGATAAACAGATGCCCGGTGTTCTGGATTACTATGGTTATGATGAGCAGGCGGAAAAA
>JALZOS010000412.1 GCA_030913755.1 Thermoproteota archaeon
TCACAAGGTACAATATTTAGAGTGGTTCCTATAGGTACTGTGGAGAGGACTGGATCTCTAGTAAATGTATAGTAGAGAATACTTGCTTGTCTCTCCTGGCATTTCATCGAAATTCTTGTTGTTTCTCTTCTGGCAGACATATGTTCTCGTTTTAGTAAGACTCTTAATTGGAATGTTCATCTTGGAAAAATAGCAAAATCATGGCGATATAAGATCAAGGTGGTCATCAATCCCAACTCGTTTAATAGTACCCACTAATATTTCCTAAGGTAACAAGCAGTACATTTCAGGTATGCAGCATCCTCTGAATGCCTTAAAAGTCGTATCCCGCAAGAGCATCGTTTAAACTGCGGCTCGTCAAAGGACCCTGGTATATTCTACGAGCATCTCGTTATTAAATTAGTTCCCAAAATGAATCGACAACCAAAAGCCAAGAAAGTTTAACTGGCTTTCTGGTATCGAATTCTTTGTGTATTACCAAAAACACGTTCTTCCAGATCGGGATACTGTCCAGATAGCAAAATTTGAATCAATCGAGAGTTTTGAGAAAATAATTAATACCTTTAATTACTTGGAGAACGCCGATATCATAAGTGAGATATGTTCAAAATAAAAGAAGAGTATAAACGTACCTTTGATTATCCGAGGGAGCCATTCCTGCATATATCCACAATATTATGGAGGAATGTTTGAATTGAATAAGCAGGACATCACGGATCAAAATACAAGACAATCAATGGTTAGTTTGGTATATAGTGAATGGACATTCTTTGAGACTAGAGCTAGGAACCTACTCCAGGCATTTCAGTCTCCAATTCTAAACCAGGAAAGCATAGACAGCCTGAAAAGTTCTATAGATCAACTTATGAAAATCGTAGAGGCTCTAAGAAGTGATCAACAGTATATCGAGAATGAGAATGCTGATCGTTTCTCTGAATTGATGACAAGCTTAGAACATACATTAAAGACTTTCTTTAAAGCTTATCTCATATATGAGAATCAAGTCCGTAGAGCCAAAGACAGTTCTAGGAAAGGATCTTCTACTAGGGCTCATTCCGACTCTATCGAGAAGTTATCATTGCTCATGTACGATTCTATACAACAGAGAAGAAAGTCCAAAGGAGTTCAAATACAGTTCGGTTATCCAGCAATTATAAAACTCATACATTTTATAAGAAATCTACAATACCAAGAACCGAGAGATATCCCTACAGATTATAGAACTGGGATGAAATCATTTGGGAACCTTTTTACACTTTCATGTATGTTGATACTATCTTTTTATGCATGCAATGAAATGCTAGAAATCTGGAATGACACGATCTCGAATTATTGATATAGCAACACGCAAGTTGCTCATGGAGAACAGGAGCAGTTACGAATGCTTCCATTCATACACCCACGACTAAAACTCAAATCGATAAGGACTCTAATTCTAGCCCAAAAACTTCAGGGCATTTTTGCCTTCAATAGTTAAAGTTATTTTGTGAGCTCCACCTGCTTTCTCAACATTAATGAAGTTCCGCTTCATCAATGGTTGTATCAGATTTTTATTCAGTGACATGTAAGCTGCGAGTTCTTTGTTTTTATCGTTTTTCTCTGTCTCCACATGGATCAGGTTTTCTTTTAAAGCAAGATCCCTTAACCCCTTTTTAGTAATCGCCCCATTTCTTTGACTATCAATAATAGAAATGCATCTAACTAATTTTTGACTAGGGATTTCTATCTCATATTCTGGTAAAGGCAGTATGTCCTTCATCCCTTGTGTTTGTTGGACTTTAGGAGTGGAAGTATATTTTTCAGGAGTAACATAATATGGTTTGACATTGGACGTATTCTTAAACATCATACATGCCAGCATAGAAGCTATCGCTTGAATTTTACTTCCAGCTGATACGTTTACCATTATATTATTTCCATTTTCTTTAAGGAGTATAGATCTAAATGCACGCAATGTATCAAAAAGATCGGTTCTATCAGCTCTTTCTTCTTGGAATTCAATTTTATTTTTCGTAAGTTCATCTTTCACGGAATGGAGAAAATGAATCCCTTCATCCTCCGACGGATTGTTATGGATGATTAACCAAATCCTATCTGCCTTCATCTTAATTGCCGGTAAAATGATTCTGTCGACTTCAAATCCCACGGGGGAAACATGCACTCTGAGGGGCGTGCTAGAAGTTATAAAACTATTCAGCTTACTCATCTTAGTAAGCAAACTAACGAGATAGTAGTTATTAATAGATTGTTGTTGGTTTCTACGTATGTCGATAAGCGTTAGACAACTATACAGAGGATTACAGAAGACACAGACACATCTAGTCCAATCTACAGAAATTGCGACTGCTAGCGTTTGTCAACATTTGTTCAAACTTAGCTACCCGTACGGTGTTAGTAAGGGAGAAAGGGATTATTTGATTGCAAACGCTGTTCACGATATTATGAGCCTTGCTATACATGGACCAGTCACAGAGAATTGGCTTTTCAAGACAAAGCAGTTTAAAGAAATAACGGAGAAGATAGTTAGCGATTCTTCAAGCATAGTTGAAAATATATTGAAAGAAAGTAAGGAAAATGCTACAAGAGAAGCGAGAACAATTCCAGAGACATTTGATCAAGAAGTACGTGATAGATTCCAAGGCTTAGTAACAGGCGTTGCAAAACACTTAATGAAAAAATTCGAACAGCCCAAACGTGTCATTACAGAAATTACTATAACGAATCCTCTGAGACACCAAGAAGGAAGAATTGATGCCATTCTGGAATTCTCTAACAGCTATGGTATCCTAGATTGGAAAAGCTATGACATGAAAAAAGCTAACGGCAGCGGCAACGAACGATGGCAACTAATTTCTAACATACTACTCTCTAATTATCGCTACACGAGAGACGAAGATGATTGGTCCATGTTTCGCTTCGCATCTATAGTATATCATGGCGGAGCATATATGCCGCGGTTACCCATTCAAGAAAAACACATAGCGAAGATCAAGGATAATAGGTTATTTGCATATCGAACTCTTTGCGGAGAAAAGGTTTATGCACAAAAACCAAAGTTCTGTCCTGTCTGTGACAAAAATGCAGAGGGATGTTCTGATTGCCGCTTTTATCGAGAAGATTCAAGGATGGCATTTGCAGGTCAGCTTCCCGACAATTATAGGAAAATAACGGGTCAGCTTTTTGGTAATAGGTACAAGGTATTAGAAGAAAGAGCCGAGACTCATAGGCATAAGCATGTGGCAAGTACGATGATCGAGGCATACGGTGAAGAAACTGCAATTGATGAGTTACAAAAATACGGAATTATACATACGGGATACAAATTCGTTTCAGCTGATGATACGATGGTCCTATTCAGAAAAGATGATGACGAAACCTTTCTTGAACCAAAAAAGATCCTAAGGATAATAGGGAAAGAAGAAAATATTCCACTACTATCCTGTGTATCCGAACAAGCAACTGTTATGCGAGTTGAGTATTGCGATTTAATTCTAAACTTTCGATCCAAAGCTACGGTGGAGCGAGCCAAATCACAGCTGTTCAATTTACCATTGATTATGATGAGGGATGAAATTAATCTGACACGAAGGATGCTAGAACCTCTACATAAATTTCATAGATTGGCTGCCGATGTTCTCATTCGAAAGGAGTGTTATGACAACTTAAAATGAGCTTGTGTCTAGATACAGAACAGCTGAGAGTTTTAAAGTGGCGTATAAACAGCAGAGGTATAGCAGCATGTATTGGACCGCCTGGCTGTGGAAAGACTACTACTGGCAGCGCATTGGCTGTAAAGTTGATTGCAGAAGGAATCGCAAACAAAGTTTTACTTGTTGCATATACCAATGCTGCAGTTAACGAATTTGCTTGGGAAATTTGCAATATAATGGGTCCTACGGCTGCTCGTGAATATTGTATTCGGACTGGAAATCGTGCCGGTATAGACTGTGAACTTCCTGTTGAATTCAGTATCAATGCGGAAGATATCAGAGCTAAGAAGATTGTTCTCTGTACTACGTTGTCGCTAAAGCGACTATCGTCGTACATGCGATTTGACAATATGATTATAGATGAAGCAGGAATTGAAAGATTAGAACACCTACTAGCCCCTTTTGTGCTTGGAGTAAATCAACTAAGAGCGTTCCAAACAAATGATAGAAATTGCAACTCAATCAATAATATCATTGACCTTGCATCCAGTTGCGGGATAGTTGCTACGGTAATTGGAGATCCGAAGCAATCGAGACCTATGGGATTGGAGGATCGTGATCGCAGTGCCATAGAATGGGCACTGAAATACTCAGATTCTGATACATTAAGAATTACCCATCGTCTTCCCGACAAACTTTCGGGGCTTGTAGATGAATTTGCACAATATGGAGGATTGAGATCATCCCCTGACATTGCATCAAGGAGATTAATCTTGGATCGAATACCCGATATTGCGTATCGTGACGTAATTCAACCGGAGGAAGTTATTACGTGGGTTAACATTGACGGGGAAGAACAGCCCTTAGGTCCTAGTTCATGGGCTAATGATTCTGAAGCTCGAGCATGTGCAAAGATTTGCAGAGAATTAAAATCAGTAACACAAAAGTCTATGGCTATTGTTACCAGATTTACTGAACAAAGGCGTTTAATAAGAAAATATCTGCAAAGAATGGGAATAATTGATATTAAAGTAAATACTACTACTGGGGCTTTAGGGACGCAAGCTGACATCGTTCTATTTTCATTGGTGAGAAATAATCCAGAGAGAATAGTTGGCGCAGCCGGAACATTACAAGACCTGAATGTAGCCATATCTAGGTCTAAAGAGAAATTAATCATCCTAGGTAGTCACGAGATGATGTTAAATGGTTGGTCCAGATCGCCTGGCTATTCGACATATGGATACAAAAGTCCTACTAGAAGGTTAGCGAAATTAATCCAATCAAAATATGGTAAATTAATGGATCCGCCTTTAGTTCTGTGTGAGTAATGGATCAGCAAACAAGCAACAATAATTATCCTCTCGATATGTTATTCGCTGTAGATCATTTGAATATGATAATTACAATTGCGCGGGTCACCATTTAGTGTCAGATCGATCCCTCATTCTGCTCACCAATATTAATACCCAAACTTACGAATACAGGTCAGCAAGTATTAGAGATCCATGGAACCAAATTATATACAGTTTTATTTGAATGGATTGATAAAACTATTGATTTAATTTCGGGACTGAACAACAAAGAATTTATGAATGTAAAACATAAAAGAGATCATGACTACAAACGTAAAGGCAATTCCAGAAGGTTATCATTCAATTACCCCTGCTCTAATTGTAAAAAACGGCACGAAGGCAATCGAATTCTATAAGCAAGCATTTGGTGCTGCAGAGCGTTATCGTATGGATGCTCCTAATGGTAAGATTGGACATGCTGAACTCAAGATAGGTGATTCCATCTTTATGCTAGCAGATGAATTTCCAGAAATGAAATGTCTTTCGCCTCAATCGATAGGCGGGAGTCCTGTGAGTATGTTTCTGTATGTAGAAGATGTAGATACGATATTCAATAGGGCAGTATCTGCTGGTTCTCGTATATTAGATCCTGTAAAGGATCAATTCTGGGGAGATCGTCATGGTCGATTAGAAGATCCATTTGGACATGTATGGTCAATATCAACTCATAAGAAGGATCTTTCTCCAGACGAGCTTAAAAAAGCAGCAGAAGCAGCGTTCGCAGAGATGTCCACGAGTGTCAAAGAATAAAAATGTAACAAAGACAATAATAGGGGGATTCATAAATCGAATTACTTTACACATAGAAATAGTGTGTTAAGCTATATTTTGAACATTCTTGTCTTAAAGCAGGTCTTAATATTCAGTCCTTTTATAGAGAGGTGAAAGGTGCTATCATTTCAATTGCTCCAGACATTAGGCTTGAAACCTAAGGCCAAACATTTTGCCCTAATTTGTAGAGAACTTCAGATATCCTGCAAGGGAACGCTAAATGAACCGCTTCCCCGAAAATGGAATGTAATCTCAGCAATGAAATAAATTATATTACTCCAATACGTTAGTTTGCGATTTGGGAAGCTAAATCTATCAATTCCTATCTGATATTGATATTAAAGAACTACGAGTTAAATCACACTCCCCACGTTTTACTGGGAACTATTGCGTAGATTGTTAGAAT
>JALZOS010000281.1 GCA_030913755.1 Thermoproteota archaeon
GTTTTCCGACAATCACAGAACAATGGTCGCTTCCCTTCTGTATTTCCATGCTACTTTTGTATCCCACAGGAATTAGTCATATTAAGAACTTTCAGAAACATCTGTCAGATGAAGATGGTGCTCCCCAATCTAATAGGATTTCCTTAATTTTGGCTCTAAAAGACTACTTAATATGCACTAATTTGCATTATTGATCACACTTTCCATCGATTAAAAAACCGGAAGCATCAATGACTGAAGTAATAGAGGTTATGACCAATAATTACATGTTATAAACCATTTTCTGTTGATCTAAATGTTCAAACCAAAGATTAAGTAGGGGTATGATAGAATTTAGTTCGTGCAAGAGTCAGAGCTTATTGATTTTTGTATGAACAAAGTTATTTCCGGGGAAAGCATATCTTTTGAAGAAGCTGAAAAACTCCTGTGTAGCCAAGACATAGTTTCGCTTGCATATTCGGCCAACAATATTACAAGAAAATTCAATGGCTATAGTATAGATGTAGAGTCGTTGATTAACGCTAAATCTGGGAAGTGTCCTGAGGACTGTTCGTTTTGCGCTCAATCATCATTTTACAATACAAAAATATCAAAGTACCCACTCTTGCCAAAACAAGAGGTTGTTGCACGTGCAAAGGAAGCAGAACGACAGGGTGCGTCGAGTTTCTGCTTGGTTTGTGCCTATAAATCACCCCCTGAGAAAGAGTTTCAACAAATATGCGAAACTATTGAAGCACTCAAGAAAGAGGTCAGCATAGACATTAACGCTTCTCTGGGGTTTATGACCTCAGAAAGAGCAAGAAAGCTCAAGTACCTGGGAATAAAAAGATATAACCACAACCTTGAAGCCTCCAATAGCTTTTTCTCGCAAATATGTAAAACCCACGATTTTGCGGATAGAGTTAAAACTGCCAAGATAGTAAAGGAGTCGGGACTGGAGCTTTGTTGTGGAGGCATAATAGGAATGGGCGAAACTGGAAGGCAGAGAATTGAGCTTGCGTTCGCATTAGCTGCCTTGCATCCCGACGAGGTCCCGATCAATATTTTGATACCAAAAGAAGGTACGCCTATGGCACAAATAGATACGATAACCGCCGAAGAAGGGATTAAGACTATTGCAGTTTGGAGGTTTATCATGCCAAAGGTAATTTTGAAACTCGCAGGTGGTAGAGAAGTACATTTTAGCGACAATGGCAGGATGGCTTTGAGAGCTGGCGCGAACGGGATAATTTCTGGTGGTTACCTTACAACAGGCGGGAATGAAATGAGTAAGGACTTGAATATGATTCATGAAATTGGAATCCCGGCCTGACTTTATTGAACAGGAATTAAAGACACTAAAGGATGAGCATCTATATCGAAAATTACGAAATGTTCAAAATAAGGGTTCGTCAGCGATAATTGATGGAAGGAAGGTACTAAACCTAAATTCTAATGATTATCTTGGGCTTTCTCGTCATCACTCTGTCATTAGTGAGACCACACGAGCCATGGAGGAAATATCACCTTGTAGTTCTAGGCTTGTAGCCGGAAACAACTCTCAACTACTTGATTTAGAATCCCAATTAGCTATCCACCGCAGGACTGAATCATCGCTGGTTTTTACCTCTGGATACACAGCTGTGATTGGTGCTCTGAGCACCCTCGCAAACAAGGAAACAGTCATCTTCAGTGACGAGTTAAATCATGCCAGCATAGTCGATGCATGCCGTTTAAGCGGAGCAAAAATATGTGTTTTTAGACACAATGATCCTGATCACTTACTGGATCTGATTCAGAAACAAGCCAAAAGAAGGATAGTTGTCACTGAAGGAATCTTTAGTATCGGCGGAGAAATGTCTAATTTGAAAGATATATGCAAACTAGCAAAGGAATTTGATGCCCTAACGGTAGTTGATGATGCTCATGGCGACTTTATTTATGGACCTGGTGGAGCGGGAGTTCCTTCGTATTTCAAAGTAAATGGACTAATAGATCTGCACGTAAGCAGTCTAAGCAAGGCATTAGGATGTTTTGGAGGATACGTTGCCACTTCAGAAGATATTCGAGAATATCTAATAAATAAGTCTAGGCAGTTTATATTTACCTCCGCTCTACCAGCTCATCTTTGCGTAGCAGCGAATACTGCATTGGGTATTGCAAGAAAAGGACATCTGCAAGAAATCCTTTTTAGAAACGTAAACTTGTTCACGAGAACACTAAAGAAATATGGATTTAATATAGGAAATTCCCGAAGCCAGATCATTCCACTTTTCATAGGGCCCGAAAATATAGCAGTAAGATTTGCAGAGATGTCACTCAAGAACGGTATTTTCGTCCACCCAATGAGGTTTCCCGTTGTAAAGAAAGGTTCTTCGGTGATCAGGGTTTCTCTGACAGCATCGCACACGAAGATGGAACTAATAACAGCGTTACGAGTAATTGAGGAAATTGGAGAGGAACTACTTGCAGTGTAAGAATGTGATGATAATGACCCTCCTTCGACTTTCATTGTTAACCAATTTGTGGGTTGTATAATCTATGACAGAAGCATAGTATTTCAAAATTCGAATTTAGAAATATTTATCTGTTGTCCCGACCTAAGAAAATTATTGCAGAGGGAGCTTAATTTCAAGCTAAGTGCAACAGAGCGCCAATGTGAAGAAATAAACTGCTATTTTTTGTCCTTAAATACGGAATCACTCATCGCTGGACTCAAGTTCGCATACAATAGACAGGTTGCTAAAGACAAGGGTTACTTGATGTTAGGGAGAAAGAGCAAGGTTAAGAAAGAAACGAATATGCTGACGGCGGGCCAAGCAAAATGGAGACTCTCTAACTGGAAATCGATGATCAAGACGTACAGAGAAAAGGGTTATAGCTATCCTACCATTTGCAGGATAAAAAAAGAAATTGGAAAAATTGCACTTGGTCGAAATAGTCCTAGTTACCAGTATAGCAACAGATAGAACTGTCGCTCGTGCTTTACCGTCCCCTTCTGAAAATTCATTGCTCAGTATAGTGTTGCTTCTGCATCCTTGCTTCCCAGTCCAATCGATGGCAGGTCTGGGAATTTTTCCTTCATACTTTGTTCTACTATTGCTGTGGCCTCTTCTATTATTTTAAGTGAGTCTTCCGTCATTACTTTTGTGTTATTGAGTTCTGCAGCAGGTATCTGGGCCGAGTCTGTTAATATCCCGCCAAGCATATCTGAGATTTGTGACAGAGAGTGATCGGCTTCTGGCATCATAGAGGATAAACCGCTTTGGATACCCTTTATGACTGACATCGCAGGACTCAGGGTAACTACGACATCGCCTAGTTCGGTTATTGTGTTCAGTCGTAACTGAATTTGCTCCAAAGCCAATTTGGCAGAATTCACCATCTTATTCATCTTCCGAATCTGTGCTAATTCTCCGGAAAGAACTTTAGCGTACTGAGATTCATGGTTTTGTACTGCTTGAATTACCCTTTTGAATACAAGTTGATCTTTCTCCTCCGTTTTAATTGAAATGCTATCTAACTTTGCAATCTGCATCTGAAGTTTCTTCTGGGCCTCTTCAATCCTAGGCTTCAAAGGAGGTTGTGGTTTTATGTTCTCCATTATCTTGATACCAACGCTCTCAGCTTGGGGTTTTATCCATTTGGTACTGAATGACATATTGTATTCTAGCTCCTACCTAAACCTGAATTATACATTTAAAACACTTAATGTAACATGCAATCTCGTGTCTGCGGTTACAATTGTGTTGGTTACATTTGGGGATGAGGTCATTGGTAGAAGACCAGGGCGGATTGCTAGTAAAGTTTGATTATCTAACAATTGTTTAATTTTCAATCACTGCGAACGTTTTGTAAACCCCAACCGTTCCTTGATAACATGATTTGTGGTTGACAAGTTCCAGATTGACTGTAGATTACTTACTTTTTCTGAGTCTTTTCACACATACTTAATAACTGTTTGACCGTACCATCCATATCTTCTTCTAGTACTTCTGGAGATAATGCGTATTTAAGGAGATTATTTATGGTATTGGATATTTCAGAGCTTACTTCATCGAAACCATCAACGTCAGTATATGTTTGCTGATATAATCTGCGAAGTTTCATGGCATACATTCTAGTCTGATCGTTCATAGAAACTTTGTATATATGATCGTTAACCCTTATTTGCTGTTCTTCAGGCATTTGTAAATTCAGTACAAATGATATGTCATGTCTAAAAAAAGGTTTTTGATTATGCGACTTAGAGATGCAGTATTTGACGGTTTTTGCAGCCTATTCTTCCACAGGTTTAAGCAAATTGTTGCCTAATTCAGATTAAGAGACAGTGAATAAATTCAGGCAATGTATCTCTGCACATTCCGCATACATTATCTCCAGTTATTATCAATTTAGTTATGATATATCAAATTTTGACTACGTTAGCCGATGATTTATCGCCTAAAACTTGTAAATAATATTGCGGAATGAGCGATGTTCGTGATCTAAACACTCGCTAAAATTAAACTTTTGTGTGGCCGTTAAATTGCCAGAGGGTTTCACTTCTGCGAGCCTCAAGATTATAGTTATTAAAAAAAAGTTATACAATTATATCAATACTTTGATGAGATATATTTCTTGGATTTCACTTCTCACAGGCATAGATAAACAGACCTGATTTTACACATTAAGGAACTTAGGGGATATCTACTTGAATGTAGGTACTACACAAGTATGGCCTTATTATGATTCAATCGGTGGTATGTATTTTGCACATCCCGCCCTAAGGAATGTAATAGGTAACCCTCTTTCACCTTGTGTATCAATTAGGCTCAATTCACATTGGAGCATACTCCTTGTCGGCTAAAACAGAAACCATGAAATTTTACTCATTGTCAAACTGTGATTAAATACAACGAATATGTTCGGCCATTAAATAGAATTCAGCAAGCCTGAAAAAATTCTTAGAAATAAGGTCATGGTGGGATTTGGACCCACGGCCTAGGGTTTACAAAACCCTCGCTCTAACCGGGCTGAGCTACATGACCACCGCTCTATTTTAGAGGAAACGCAGCAGGATTTCCCTTCAGGTAATTAAAACTTTCGTAAGGATTGCTGGATTGAGAAAGTTGCGATGATACTTATATTCGTGCTCCTTTTATGGAAATGCCTCTGCATACAGCCTGTTTTCTACCGGGTTGCATACAATCCTATATCAGTCTCACTCTGAGAACAATGCTAGTGGTTCTCGGATTACGTTGGAGTACCCTAGCAAGGTGTTAATGGAAATAATGAAGTATTTGCATATTATTTTTTACGTGGAAAGGCTCAAAATATTCCTAATATGTACCACCCTTCAACTATCAAGATTCAGTCGAGAGCGAAGTAATTCAGGTCCACTATCAATTTTCAAATGCCTTTACCTCGGTACTTTAATTGTCAGAGGTAATGAGTTGCAAGCAAGCGTATTTGTCATTGGGTTTTGAAAAATAAGGATTTTATGCAACTTAAATTATTAATAAGGACAAGCGACATCCGTGAACAAATATCTGGTTAATGTTATAATTGAAAATAAGCAAGATATAGGGGATCCTGAAGGGGAGACGGTTTACAAGGATCTTATGATTAGTGGCGGGTACTCATCTGTCCAGTCCGTTCGTTGTGGAAAGTGTCTTAAAATCATTATAAAAGCAAAGTCAAAAGAAAATGCAAGAAGAGATGTTGTCAAAATGTGTGACGAACTGAGAATCTACAATCCCATCGTTAGCACATTTACAATAGCTGGAATATCAACGGTAGAGTAGTTTCAATACGTTTCTTCATGAAAAGTTCACAAACCTAAGGCAAAGGCTCTGAAAGATTAACCCGAGTCGAAAAAAATGTCACATCCTCTCGAGAGGAGTTATTCCAAGAGCCCTCAGGCCATTAATTAAAGTAATTTTAATCCCTCTTACCAAGGAGATCCTTGCATCTCTTATTCTATGGTCTGGTTCCTTTACTATTGGAATCTTTTCATAGTAAACATTGAATATGGTGGCCAAACTATGCAGATAGCGAGCAACAATTTTAGGGTCAAAATTTTCTACGGCGTCTCTTACAATCATTTCAAATCTAGATATTTGTTTTAGAAGCTCACATTCAATTTCCTGGTTAAGCAGATCAGCCACCTCCAGCATAAAGTCATTACTACTTCGATCGGCAAGCTCGCTGTATCCTGATTTTTCAATTAACCTTGCCAGGCGTGCATGTGTATATTGGATGTATGGTCCCGAGTCGCCATTAAGACTCAAAGAATCCTGAATGTCAAATTTCATGATTTTTTCAATATCATATTTTATTAGATTATATCTCATGGCTGATATCGCTAGCTCCTCTGCAATTTCGGCAAGATCGTAGTCACTAAAAGAAGGATTTCTTTCCTTCGCCTCCTGCTTAGCTTTACTGTGTAGTGCATCTAGCACGGAATCTGCGTCGACAGTAATTCCCTTTCTTCCAGACATGCTTACAGAATTCTTATTTTCCTCTATATTAACTCCAAGTTGACTTGCTGTCTGTGAACTAAGTGTAACAGGTCCGTAACTTAATGGAAAGTAACTGTGTACTTTATTTTCCATCTTATCAATGATTTCTCTCAAAATGCGCTGGAGTCTTTCTTGTCTATTATCGATTAGAGTGATAGCTATATCTGCTGGAAAAAAATTTTTCCTGTTCGATACGTTGTCATTTATATAAGAAGATTGAACAGACCGCTCTACGTGAGTAATTTCCGCAACATTTTCTCTAATTGTTGTTGCCCACAGGTTGGTTCCATCCCATTGATTCGAAAAAATGTAATATCTAAAAGGATCTTGGACTATACCCACCTTAAGCGTGGCATATGTGATGTCCTTAGCAATGTAGGTTGCGGTTCCATCACTTCTCACTATTACTTTTTCGTTTGATTCGACGTGTGATGTGAATACCCAACAACCTAAATTTTTTCCTCCGGTACGATACTCGATCGTGCCTGTAGGAGCGAGCATTTGAAAAACTTGATCCCACAACCTTGAATACAAAATGTGAGACTCAAAGTTTAACAAATCGTAACGGGCTCTTAGTCTCCAACATGTATTCAACTGTTCTTGAAGAACCTTGAGCGTTATTTTAGACGCGAAAGCAGAAATTGATTCATCAATCTTTTCTAGGGCCTGCAAGACCAGTTTTCTTCTCTCAAGAAGTGAAGAGTCAGATTTATAGAGCCTGTTGACCTTCACATAAACTTCATTTCCACAATATTTGTCAAATTTTATAAATTTGGATTGAGGCTCCTGTGGAATTTTTGCATAGAGAAAGGCTACCAAGACGTCGGCAATTTGCAACCCTGAATCGTCCACATAATTCAGAACAATAACGCTATGATTTGTTAATTTGAGAAGTCGAGCAAGAGTATCCCCGAGTATAACGTTCCGCATGTGGCCGACATGCAGCGCCTTGTTTGGATTTACGCTCGTGTGTTCTACAATTACCTTCTTTCCTCTTCCTATGTCTACAAAGCCATAGTTTTTGTCCTGCAGTACTGTCTTCAAAGTGATACCACCCAGCTCGACACAATCCACCGCGAAATTGATATATCCCACAGCATGCGCCTCAACCGAAGCTATAAAACTCGGTTGTTGTTTTTCAATTGAGGCTTTTAGATAGTTTTTGACAATCGTTGACGCTATTTCATATGGAGATTTCTTGAGTTTTTTGCCCAAAAGAAACGCCACATTGCAGGTGATATCACCAAATTCTTTTTTCGTTGGTTCAAGAAGCTCATACTCTTGGCCCTCGTAACCCATATTCTTTAGCGAATCTCTCATAACATCATCTATTTGATCCTTAAAACGTTGGAACGTCATCTTTTATCCCTAAGATAGTTGAAAGAGATATAATCAATTGCTTCTGACAAGCCTTTACCGGAAATCCCGTCGACAACATGATTAGCGCTATTCTTTACGTCGCTCTCAGAATGAGCCAGCGCAATACTGAATCCGCAAAGATCGAACATTGGAATGTCGGTTTCGCTGTCACCAATCGCCACAACTTCGCTAGCATCGATGTCAAGCACGTTTAACAGGTGCTTCAACCCCGTTGCCTTATCCACTCCAATTTGATTAATGTGATAGGCATACTTACTATCTGACAAGTAGAGGCCAAGTCCACTTTCTTCTAAAACTGATTTTCCAATTCGCAAATCAAACGTTCTTGTTAAAACGACTTCAGAAACGCGAGGAAAAACCGGTTTAATCTTTACATCAGGTATCCTTTCCCGCAAAAAATTATATCCTTTTATGCACTTTTCTTTATCTGCCAATATAGTAAATTTGTCAGGTCCAGTAATAACGACACCCCCATTCTCCCCAACAGCAACATTTGTTGTCCCACAAAATACAGACAAGATATACGCTTCTACAGATGATCGTCCTGTTACAAAAACTACCTTGTAGCCAGATCTTTCTAGAAATCTGAGCTTCGAGACAGCTGGCAAATGTACTACACCGTTGCCATTTTCAGTTAACGTTCCGTCTATGTCAACTGCAAACGCCTTAACGCCACTTATTTTCTTACGGATAGGAGAAATCACAGATGCCTGACAAAGGCAACATTTACCCGTTGTCCATCTTTAATCTTTCCATTTGTAGGCCCTTGAATACCCAGAAAAGATATTACCACTAATAACTGCCATTTACGAACGATTTAATAATTGAATCAAGATGGAACAATCTACTATCATTATTTCGAGATGGAAAAAATTATTTGTAGATAGCTACAAATAATTTAGTAATGTAATAATACTGTATAGGGCCCGTCGCCTAGTCAGGAAAGGGTGCTGTTCATGCTTTGCAAAGCACAAGCCTCCGAAGCCAGTTGTCACGGGATCGAAGCCCGTCGGGCCCGTTTTTCTTATCCATTCATTCCCTTACATCTCTTTCTTAGGTTGCATAATTCGATTAACGAAAACAAAACATATGGTTTTAAGGATACAATTGATGAACAGTATGCCATCATACCTGCATGATCAACTTGCATAGACATCAATACTGCACACGAAATCTAGATTCCGACTTAAAGATGTTCTACTCAAGTAATCCTTATATGAGCACCGCGTGGTGGTATTAAATTGCTTTGGAAACAGAAATTGTGGTACTAAGGGACTTTGATAATTTATTTATGAAACGAAAAGAACTCCGATTGGTATTAAAAAATGCAGCAGGACGACTTACGAAGACTGATGCAGTAAACTTGATTGCTGCCAAGAACAATATTGAGACAAAGAGAATTGTCGCAATCAGAATGAATTGTAGCTATGGGAAGCCAGACGTAGATGCGTCCTTTCACATCTACGAAAGCGAGGAGGCCATGAAGGATTTTCTGCCCAGGCATAGAAATTTGCGCTTGCTGGGGAAAGCAGACAGGAAGAAGATTATTGATGAAGAAAAAGCTGCAAAATTGAAGGCGAAGCAGGCAGCATTAGAATCGTCAAAATCGGGCAAGAAGAATAAGTAGGAGTACGTGAGTAGATAGGCATTGAGTATGGAGGATCAGTTTGAAAAGTACAGATAAGAAAAAAGGCGGGGAGACACAAATTTTTAAGTTTTATGAAGTGTCCGATGAGAAACTTGTCAGAAAAAAGCGAGATTGCCCAAGGTGTGGAAAGGGGGTATTCATGGCTGAACATTCTGATAGAAACAGTTGCGGTAAATGCGGCTTCACCGAGTTTGTTCACAAGACGAAGGCCAAGAAGAGTTAGCGCGCGGATGGAACGATCCACGTTATTTGTTTTTTTTTTTGTGACTTTCTGTCACTTCCCCAAAACCCTTTTTGTCTCAGAAAGAGGATCTCCATAATATGCCCCCACTTCAACCTTATCTAATAATAAAAGAATTCAGTCAATCAGACGAAATGTGGTTTCGTAATATTATGGGAATAAAATTCCTATACAATTTTCAATTTTTTTTATTCTGTGTTTGAGGACAAGAAAAGAACGCACAGTCTTTGAAAGCCCTAGATTGAATTCCTGGTTAACATCTAGATTCTTCAATCCTTAAAAAAAAAGATCGGGGTTATACATACTGCTCTTCATCCTAATCAATTCAATTCAATTAAATCTCTGACGGATTAATAAAATCTTCCTGAACCGACAAGTCCAAGATATCAAAGACATCGCACTTACAGTTTTTATCAACTAACGCTGCCACGTTTGGGATTGTCTTCTCGTAACCATCTATGAATCGTTTAATGGGGAGACCCCCATCACAGACCATGGTCAGTACAAACCTTCTCATATCTAAATGCCTTGCAGACATAGAATAGATTAACTTGACAGTATATGCTCTCTTGTTAAGAAACCTAACACACACTATCTCTTTTTTGTTCAAGACTTTCAGCTCTGACGGCGCAATTTTTTCCTTATCTCCACAACTGACAACAACACGTATTTTGTTTATAAACGGAGGTAAATGTCTAGGCAATAAAGCAGGCTCTCTGTGAATTTTAACATGTATGTCGTTTGATTCAAAACGGAGATTATGCTTCAGATACCTTCTTAGTGGATTTTTCATGGTAGCATAAAATGGTCTTCCCTTTCCCAAAACTAAGCTCTCCTTGTCTTCTCTCCCAAACCATGAAAAAGAAACAGACTCGGCTCTGGTTCTAGAAAGTAATCTCCATCGCAAAATATCTTCTATACTGCAGGGATTGTTTCGTGAGCATGGAGTAGGACTAACGCATTGGAGGAAAATCTGCCGGTTATTCTTTTTGTAAATACCCCTCAGTGTCAAGGGCTTGGATCTCACGGATATTCTATATTCGCCAGTATCATCATCGCCGATGTAAATAATAATAATGATATCTGGATGAAGAAGGTCTAAATATTTACCACTGAGTTCAACGAACCTCTGTCTGATGGCTCGTGTAAGTGTGGCTTTAATAGTTTCTCTTCCTCTAATCTTATACATTGATCTTAGTTGATCTTCCCTCTCACACATTTGAGGGGGAATTGTAAGCCCGATAAGAAAGGTGTTAAAATCATGTTTATTACCTGTAGATTTTGCCGCTTTGGTAATAGACTCTACTTTTTCCCACAATCCTTTGCAAATGTAGCAACCATAACTTTCTCGTCCAACATTCTCAGATGAAATAACCTTCCCCGTCTGCCGTGTGAGACATCTATTACAAACCGTGAAAGTCTTGGTCAGTCGTTGAGAAAGTTGCATCATGAATTTAACCGATGCCTAGTCTTCTGAGCATTCCGTGCATTTGTCTTCCCTTTGCTTGCTTCATCATTGTCTTGGAATTATTGAAATTTTTAACGAGATCCTTAACATCATGCTCCAGGACTCCACATCCTCTCGCTATTCTTTTTCTCCTCGCATCATGGATAATGTCGGGATCGTTCTTTTCTTCTTTTGTCATTGATTGTATCATGTACCTCCATTTTTCCATCTTGTTTTGAAGTACGTCTAACTGATCATCCTTTACTATCCCTGACAATCCAGGAAGACTATCCAGCATGTTTCTAAATCCCATCTTGCCTACATTTTCCATTTGGGCGTAAAAATCCTCAATAGTCATCTTGCCGCTTAGCACCCTCTTTGACTGATTCTCGTCTGCACGCGTTTCTAGGTCCCGGGCCATATCTAATAGCGCTTTGAGATCACCCATTCCAAGAAGCCTCCCTACAAAGCGTGTCGGACTGAACTGTTCCAGATCGTCAATCCTCTCACCGTTACCTATAAAAAAGATCTTAGCCCCGGTAGCAGCAGAAGCCGCGAGTGCTCCGCCACCTTTTGCTGTTCCATCAAGTTTTGTAATTATGATGCCGCCAACAGGTGTTGTTTCATGAAATGTTTTAGCTTGATTAAACGCCTGTTGACCAATAGTACCGTCTATGACAAGCAACACTAAATTGGGAGTTGAGATCTTGTACATACTATCCATTTCTTTCAATAGCCCAGATTCATCTTTGTGCCTACCCGCAGTATCGATTATTATGATATCGACGCCTGCTGTCTTAAAATATTCAAGTCCATCCCGGACTATTTTGGCTGGGTCTTTACTTGATTCGTCTCCAAACACATCTATATTGATCTTGACGCAGCTCATCTTGAGCTGGGTAAGAGCTCCTGGCCTCCATGTATCGGTTCCAATCACTCCAACACGATATCCATGTTTGGTTAACCATCTCGCCAATTTTGAGGTTACAGTAGTCTTACCACTTCCCTGGATCCCTAGCATTAAAAATACATTAATCATACCTGCAGCAATTGGTAGGGTCACATCTTCTGATTTTCCGGCTTTAGGGATTGAATCTCTTTCTTCTTCAGAGTATCCCAATAACCTGACAAGTTCGGAGTACAGAATCGAAACTATGTGATCTTTTCTCGATAGTCCCTTGGGAAGTTGCTCATTAAAGGCACGATCCTTGATTCGTTTTGTTATATCTATCACTAACCTTACATTGACATCAGATTGCAAAAGTGCCCTCTGTACATCCTTGCACAGTGCATCAATAAGTTCCTCATTAACATCAGAGGCTCCAACTATCTTCTTGAGTGCAGAACGAAGACCAGATCGCAAGTTTTCTAACATTTCTTAGATATTAATTCAAAGTCCAGTATTTCAAATATTCCCTGTTCACCTTCCCATCTGACTGCAGCGTTAGTAATGACAAATCTTTTTGTATAAAGAGGGCAATCGGTTACGATTGTTTCTGCTTCGCCTCCTTCAAAATTGAGATTGAAACCATATTTCGATGATAACTTTTCCAATTTATTCACTTTATCATGGTCCAAGAGACAACCAAGCCACGCGGAATCTAAACCAAGGCACGATACACTAGTTACTACCACACTAAAGTCGGCAGAGACCAGCTCATGCATATACCGTACGGGATCCATATGCCAAACTGGTGAAAAAACTGAAAGCTCAGATTTTTGGCAGGATTTTTCAAACACATTCTTCTGGAAATAGCTTGATATACCTCCGTGTACGATGCCATCAATCCTATATTCTGATCTCATAAATTTCAAGGCATCCGAGAGCACATTCGCTTCTTCGTCTGTTGAAGAGTGCTTTGAATTGAACTGATGAAGAGGGATTGCCATAGCTTCCGCCAGGTACGGGCTCATTCCGATATTAGGATAGTGGAATAGCATGCTATCACAAAAGCTTGGAATGAGGGTGAGAAGAGAGACTACATCATGTCCCAATTGTTTCATCAGATAAATTGAATAGGTACTATCTTTCCCTCCAGAAAAAAGGGCCGCAAGCCTCATAATGTTGTTTTAAGATGATCTTTTTATTAACGAATCTAAATCCCGCAATTTGAAAGAATGTATTGCAAGGTTTTTTATCACCTTGTACGGCTTTCAGAGATAAATGAAAATTACGGAAGGTCATCATGTACTAATCTTCTATCAACGTGACAAGACATGGTTAGTGAAAAGTGTCAGTGATCATAAACTTCATACCCACATTGGGATCATCGATTTTTCAAAAATCGTTGGACTGGAGTACGGATCTAAATATATCACCAACAAGGATAAGACAGTTTATCTCCTAGAGCCAACAGTCTACGACTTTATATTGAAATCTGACAGAAAGACACAGATTATCTACCCAAAAGATCTTGGTTACATTGCGGTTCGGACAGGTTTGAGGAACGGATCAAAGGTAATAGAGATAGGTACAGGTAGTGCAGCGCTCACAACATTTTTTGCTAGTATTGTGAAGCCAGAGGGCCATATTTTCACATATGACGTCAACGCAGAGTTTATGAAAATTGCAAGGAGAAATCTTGAGAAGGCAGGACTTCAACAATACGTGACCATGAGTCAGCACGACCTTCACGAAGGACTCGAAGAGCGTGATGCGGATATTGCGGTGATCGATCTAGGGGACCCATGGAATGTATTGGAGATCGTCTATAACTCGATAAAGCCTAGCGCTTCGCTTGTGGCCATTTGCCCGACAATAAATCAGATTGAGAAAACTGCAATCCAGATGAGAAAAGTAGGGTTTGTGGATGTCGAAGCTACAGAGATCCTAATGAGGAATATTGAGGCAAGAGAGGGTATGACACGACCGTCGATGCGGATGATAGGTCACACCACATATCTGATCTTCGCCCGCAAAATAGGTCTTTGAATTAGCCAGATTCCTCTTGATGAACGAATGATTTGCCATGTGAAGTGTAGATCCTAGACCATACCATCCAATCCCATCTTGATTAAATTTCTTGAAATATAATTCTGAGCTCATCTAAAGTCAATTTTTCACCGGCCTTCATTTTCTGCTCTGCTCTTTGTTTGAACTCAATCATAGATGACTTGTCTTCATACCGTGACGAATAATAACCACTTTGTCTTGTGGCTGAAAATTTTTTTCTATCAGTCGCCAGCGAATCTAACTTCTTGTTGACACTGTCTAGAGAACCAAGAACATTATTGTATTCGGCCATCAAGGATTCTCGCTTTTCTTGAATTGAAGTTTTAGATGATGATATTCTTTGTATCGCTACCTGGTTTTGGGATATTCTTGCCTCAAGCGTTATCATCTCTGCCTCAATTTTCATTATTTTGTTGCTCAAAATTTTTGACTCGTCCACAAGATTTACTATCTGCTCCCTGACTGTCCTTACTGCCTTGATAGCTTCCAAATTCATAGATGCTTTTCTATATTGCTCAAGCATGTCGTTTTTGGTATATTCAAATTGGAAATCCTTACTGTCAATTTTTTCTTTTAATTTACCCATATTTCCTACTAATCCTGCTACATCCTCTTTAGGCAACCTTTTTTCCACGACGCTCAAAAATCCTTTCGCTTGGGAAATCTTGTCACTGATCGCTAACAGTTCTGAGTTGAAATTCCTAACGTCTTCTTTAAACAGAATTATTTTATGCAGACAGTCTTTGGTCTCGTTCTTTTTTATCTTTATGTTTTGTTCTTGATCAGAAATTGTATTGTCCACTTCTACTATTTTGTCTGTTATTTCTCTGAGTTCCTTCGCAAATTGACGCTTATTTGCAACTAGATCTGCCCACTGATTCCTACTATTGGGACTATTATTGTGAGGGATTGTCGCTGTCAATTATAGCATAATCATCAATATAGAATAAAAGTATAACTTCCAACAGAGCAAAAATAAAAATCACTGGAGTAAATTTTTGTGCCTGCTTAAATGCTGCATTCTGTAATTCTGGTGTCAGTATACTTCATGCAGTATCCGATCATAACGAGCGACAAAGTAGCAAGAGCTATTCTTATATGCAAGCACAGTTTGGATAATTGTGTTGGCGACTGAAGGTTACTGTGTTAAGTGTAAAGCAAAAAGGAAGATGGATGACGAAGAACAAATGATAATGAAAAACGGAAGGCCTGCGACAAAGGGTACTTGTAGTGTTTGTGGAACAAAGATGTTCAAAATAGGTGGCGGACCAAGTAGTTCGACATCTAAACCTGCAAAGAAACCTGCAAAGAAACCTGCAAAGAAACCTGCAAAATCTAAATCATCTAAAGGAAAGAGAAGGTAGTCTGGGAAAAGAAAGGGACTCCTTATCATCTGCATATTCAACAAGTTCCGTCACATACCATTTTTTTATTTTGGCAGTAAGGAGAAGATAATTCGTTTGAGTTTGAGTTTGCGATCTGTCTTAGTATTTTAATTTAATATTGTGGTCCCGAGTGACTTCGGTTACATTTACATAGATTCTCATCTGATAATGCAAGCCTAAACAATCAAAGAATTTTGTGACAACATTTCAATCATTCAGATTATACATTTTCTCCAGTTCTTCCAGCTTCTCTATGTTGCCACAGAGTTCAATCAATTCCCTTAACTTTGCTTTAGGAGCACCTGACTTAACAGCACTTCTCGCCATCTCAATTCCTTCATCCATGGTATCAACTTTGTCTCCAACCATTAGAGCCAGAGATGAATTTAGTAAAACTATATCTTCCTTTGCCCTACTGGCTACACCATAAATTACTTGCATTGTATATTTAACTGAATCCTCCATCGATGATGTTTGAATGTCTCGCGGCATAGCTAATTCTATGTTAACTGATTTTGGATTAAAGCGATATCGTTTGGACTCGGATTTATTAATTTCAATTATAGTACTTTGAGAAGTGTTTGATAGTTCATCGAGCCCATCGTCAGAGTGAACTACTATAACGTGATCAATTTCTGAATCAAGCATTACGGAAGATATTGGATCAAGTAGACTTAGATCAGATACACCAATCACCTGTCCAGTTATATCAATGCATGGATTGCAAAGCGGACCTACGAAGTTGAACACCGTTTTGAACCCTATCTGTTTCCTAATCGAGGATATTCTCTTCAGCGCGGGATGGAATTTTGGAGCATAAAAGAACGACATGCCGATTTTTCTCAGACAACTTACAATATCCTCCACAGACGAGTCCAAGTTGAAACCTATTCTTTCAAAGAAATCGGCACTCCCGCATATGCCGCTTGCAGATCTATTTCCGTGCTTTGCAACTCTACATTCTGCAGATGCAGCCACTATCGCAGCTGCCGTACTTATGTTAAACGAATTAATCATATCGCCCCCAGTTCCACAATTATCAATAAGAGGAGTTGATGTGTATGTGAACACAGAAACAGATTCTTGTTTTAACACCTCCGTGATGATCTTTACTTCTCTCTTCGTGGTTCCTGCTGCAGTTAAGGCGGTCAAAAAAGAGGCAATTATTGTGTCAGGTGTATCAACCGAAAAGATAGATTTGACAGCTGTATAGAACTCTTCATCTTTCAAGTCGATTTTGTAGACAAGTTTCCGTGTAACGCTTCTAATAACATCTTCGGATGACATTCGCTTATCTTTTTAGAAGACGGATAAAGTTGAGAAGAATTTTCGATCCATCCTTTGTGAGAACAGATTCAGGATGAAATTGAACACCGTGTATAGGGTAGTTTCTGTGCTTTAGTCCCATTATTTCTCCATCGTCTAACGATGTTGCGGTAATTTCAAGGCAAGGAGGAATGCTCATTGGATCTGCTACAAGGGAATGGTATCTTGTTGCCACGAAAGGATTCTGGAGTTCG
>JALZOS010000106.1 GCA_030913755.1 Thermoproteota archaeon
TGTCAATAGGAGCATATTTGCCGGATGTTCTATCGTTGTAGGTATGATAAAGAGAGCAGAGCAGGAATTTAAGCAGAACGACATTACGATTAAAACAATAATCACTAATGCGATATAGATCAGCGTATTTAGGACCACTATCTGGGCTAAGATGTTTATATCAATTGTCCATGTATCATCAAGTTTCCTTACTAGATCTTTAAGTATAACTAACCGAGCGAGCACTTTCGATACCCTCAAGTGGAGCATAACAGGAAACGATTCTACGATGCTGGTTGTCCATCCAGTTAGACTGAGTTGGATGGAGCGTAACCAAGTACATTATACATCCATTTATGCATTAATGCAGCTTTTTGGTTCATTTTCAAGCTTAACTCATTACCTGTTGAGAAATGACATAAGAATATAGTTGCTGCAAACTGAGATGCTTGAATTAGCGAGGTTGCAAATGGATTCTCGATCGTAAATCTAATAAATGAAATCCAGAGAAGGCAAACCTGACCCCGGGCTGTCGCCAATTCTAGCGCAAGAAGAAAATGGGTTAAATCTTTACAACATATTCCTTCGATTATTGATATTTTGATAGCTTTTTATAGCAGAATGCATATCATTAATTGATGAAAATGGATGGACGTAAGTTTGTTTTGATGTTCATATCTAGTTTCGTATTGGCTTCTATAGTAGGTTATGTTGGCATTGCCAATGCTCAAAATATCACTGCAGATAGCAATATGACTTCAAATACAAGTCAGGGAATTTCACAAAATGATACAGCTATTGGGAGTGCTAAGGATCTTGAAAATTTAACTGGAAGAAACACCCAACAATTTAACAACAGTGCTTTAGTAAACTTCACAACTGGTATTTCAGAAAAACTTTCTAATTTCACAGGAAACAACAATGCTTTAGCAAACCTCACAACTGGTATTTCAGAAAAAATTTCTAATTTCACAGGAAATCTTACGGGAAATCAGAGTGGGAATCAGAGTTGAGTAACACGAAGAATTGAAGAGTATTTTGATAATTTAAGACTGAGTTCCGGTTACAGTCCTGCCAAATAATCCGTCGTCTACCGTCCCTACGGGAGCTATGATCCATAATAGTTGAAGACCTTGCTTTCGTCCTCGTAATATTACAATCGCTAATATTCTTGTTGGAGTTTTCTTGTATCAATTTCGCTGTTTTCTTTATCCAACGTACCGAAGAGGTTGTTGTGTTTGATAATTCCTTCCCTGTAAACTTTGGAGGGAGTTGTATCAGAACGGCTCCCAGTGTATGCGTATTTCAAAGGAGATATCTTGTCAAGAAACCCCTCTAAATATGTGAATTCATAGAAACGGTGTTAAACGTAACCCCTAGATCATAAACCAGAACACCTATTAGAATCAGATTCTAATACAATACATGTCAAGTCCGAAGTATCAAAAGTTAGCCGATAGTGAAATTAAGAAACATCTGCATAAATTTACTGGCTGGAACATAGTTAGGGGAAAACTGTCCAAAACATTTGAATTTACTAATTTCGTTCAGGCATTTGGTTTCATGACACAAGTAGCGCTTGAGGCAGAGAAGATGGGTCATCATCCTGAATGGTCCAACGTTTACAATCATGTCAAAATTGATTTGATGACTCATGATGCAAAGGGCATCACGACTCATGACGTTAAACTCTTAAAAGCCATAGAGAATACTTACAATTCAAAATAATGTTTGTTTTCAAATCTTTAATACCAAAATCAGGATTTGCACATAATAATGTTACAAGCTCAATTCGTAAGTTAAGAGAATTTCACTTCGTATAATGACACTACTATATGATATTGCACGTTTACCAAATCTAGCTCATATAAAACATTCTCCGACAATTATTATCATACTATTTCTTGGACAACCACATCAGCACAACCAAAATTTGCTTCTTGTTCTAAACTGTCTGTTATCTATGCCCTCTCTGTCTAGTAGAATCATATTTGATTCGTCCTCAGAAGACATTTTATAATGATATTGCCTTCCTAATCATCATTAATTTTGGCATAGATGTCCGTTTCAACATGTGGGTCTAAAATTTGCGTCAAATTTGATACAGAAATGACAGGAATTAGAAAAATGGAACGAATAGAAAGAGAAACTAAACAAATTAAAATAGGGTCTAGAAAATAGTTATCAATGGGTAGAACGGAGAAGAAAATACTTGGCAAGAGCATTGATGCAATAACTGAGCTCCTAAAGAGAGCTTATTGTGATGAGATACTAATCTTTCATTACTATTGGTATGTGGGAATTAATATGGAGGGACTAGGACTAGTAACTTATGCTGCAACATTAAAAGCTCAATCAACCGGAGAACTCATGCATGCAGAGTTGCTCGCAAATAGGATTTCAGAATTGGATAGTAGAGCCCCGAGCAATCCTGTAGAATGGAAGAGACTTAGCACGATTGGTGCTCTTGATCCTGCGAAGCATCTAACTTTGAGATCGGCTTTGGAAAGAGCTTTAGATTTTGAAGGGAAAGCGGTGGAAAATTATACTAATCTCGTATTAAAAGCCACTGAGGCAAATGATTATGTGACTCGGAGACTTGCAGAGACCATATTAGCTGATGAAGTTAAGGATGAGCAACATACCCAAGATGTGTTAAAACATCTAGAAGTAAGATAATGTCAGAATAAGTAAATCAAACCATATTGGAAACAGGCCTTGTCAGAACAAGGTTGCAATCAGTTTTGAAAATTATTTCTGGGGATTTCCTTTATCGTTATATTCCTAAATAATACAGTAGATTCATCATTATGAGCCTGAAGTCCTATATAGCCCTCTGCTAGTCTATTTCCGACAAACTCATTAACTTTTTGTCCGTTTATGAAAACCGTATATGATTGGTCAAGTGCTCGTATTTCCATTTTATTCCACTGACCAGCAGGATTTGATACCATTTTTGTCTGCGGTGCAAAGTCATAAATTGCTCCCGTCTTGTGAAGAGGATTTCCGCTGCTGTCGTCTATCTGAATCTCATATCCTTCCTTTACCGCAATTCTTGGATTATTATCGGGATCGGGAAAGCGCACAAAAACTCCAGAATTATCATCCTTTTCAGACACTTTCCAATCTAATTTGAGTACAAAATTATCATACTTCTTTTTAGTATACCAGAATATCCCCTGTCCTCCTGATTGGAGGGTGTTATTCTCCGTTACTACAAAATTACCACTTCCTGCCATTCTCCATCCATCTAGTGTCTTGCCATCAAAAATAGATGTAGAATTCATTGTACCAATCTTATTTTTTGTCAGGATCAATGAATTGGTTACCAACGGGGGCTGTCCGTCTGTCATTGTCAATGGAAGTAATATGGAAACTGTTAGTACTATAACTAATGCAATAATGCCATTCAATATTCGCACCGTTTCATTTTAAAGGCTTTATGTATCCGATTTGATGAGGGACATTTGTTGTATCAAAAGTTTCGTGACTATTTTGATCTTTGATGATCACAAAATGATCGATAGTGTTACCTTCGTCAGAATAGAATTCTGCGCTCAACGATTTGCCATGTATTTGCACATTGAGACATCCAAAGCCTTCGTAAATACTTGCAAGGTAAGGTTTTTTATCGACGCCTTGAATTGATTCGCCACCTGTGCCAACTATGGTGAACACTGTCCCTGATTCATTGATGTATGGAGATTTTTCATTGTCTACTATTAGAGGTCTTGCTGGCATAGCATCGTTAAAATTCAGTGGATATGTTCGTTGATAATTGTGAGCATGGCCCGTCAATACAAGGTCAACGTTGTACTTTTGAAATAACGGATGATACATGTCTCTCATTCCAGTATTATCCGCCCCACTACCAGAATAAAATGGCCTGTGGAAATAAACGATTATCCAATCAGTGTTTGGATTTGACTTGGCCTTGGCAAGGTCATCATTCGCGAACTTTAATTGCCCTTTATCCTCGCCTGAATCTAGTTCACTGGACAACCCAAGGAAATGGGCGTTGTGATAGTCAAACGAATAGTACTGTTTGGCCAAATCGAACTTATTCATCAACGTATGTAGCAGTGAGCCTTCAGTATCATGATTTCCTACTACCACCTTTAAGGAAGAACCTGCCGATTTTACGATGTCATACCAGCAGTCCAGAGTGGGTTCATACGAATAATCACCCAAGGCTAGATACAATTCAGGTTCCATTTTTTTCATCATGGTGAAGATATTCTTTGCATCATTTTTGCACCCCCAATCGCCTGCAGCAACAAAATTAAAATCAGAACCACTATGTTCGGCCCTCGCCAGTCTAGATAGATCCGATTGTTCAAGGACGGTCATGACAAGTACAAAAACGAATAGTGGATAGATTAACAATCTAATAGTATTAAATTTCATCCTCTAACGAGGTAACTTAGTGTAGTAGTCGAGCTATAAGGCTGGTCGCAGGTGTTTCTATAGGTCTAAGAGTTTCTTTTCATCTATAGGATCCCCTTTCCACTATTGTGATCGTTTGTGTTGATTCTTCTGTCTAGATAATTATTTGAGAATACATAAAATAATAGGTAATAAAGCAAGAAGTATTAATTGATCTAACAACAAAGCCGACGGCCTCCAGAAGGCACAGACATCTGAAATTATTATTACAAGACATCAGTCAAGTGG
>JALZOS010000145.1 GCA_030913755.1 Thermoproteota archaeon
TCACTTACTCTCATAACCGGGACATCACTAGTCTCATTCGTTTCCCACCACGTGACAACCACATTATCTGCATCTGAGTCTATTTCTACCTTCCAAGAATCAGCATCTGTACTATTACTCAAGTTTATCTTATCTCCAAAAGTTTTTCCTGCATCTGTAGACGCTCTAAAGATTACTTCCTCATTCTTATTTGCTGTATTATTAGTCCGAAATAAAGTCTTGCCATACATTTAAGTGATAATTTGTAAGATATAATCAAGTGAACAATGATAATATAAAACGCAATGACGAAATTAAAGACTCGTCATTGCCAAGAATTAAACCGATTAAGAGGCCATCTGCTGAAAGTGAGAACCCTTTGGTCAAGATGCTAGACTCTATAGTAAGCGGGTTGGAACAGTCTATGGGCAAACGCACTTATCTTTGCGGCAATCCTGATTGCGGAACTCTAATTATTTTTCATAGCAATGAACCGAGACCGGTAGTATGTATTGGATGTGGGATTGAGATCGACTGGGAAGGCGAATACATTACCAGGATTAAAGTATGTCCTAAGTGTAACAAGGAATATGCTAGTACTGCAAATTTCTGTCAATTTCATTCTCCGCCGATTTCACTGATCGAAAAAGAAATAGAAAAATGACCAGTTCATTTCATTCGATAGCAGCACAATGCTAAGGATCAAGATGAATTTGTAATAATCGTAGGCATAATATCAGAGGATTTTATGAGTTTGTCTATATGAGGTGGTGTTTGAATAGTATTTGATAATACATTCGTTTTGTTGAGATCAGTGAACACAGTTTCAGTTGTAATATTCTGTGCTGCGGATTTCGGTATGTTAGTCAACAATTCTGTGATACCAGTACTATTGGCAGTAAATCCAAGAGGAAAAGATGTAGTCTTTATTACTGATCCATCCGAGGAGTGTACTTTCATAACAGCATTAATTTCCTGGCCAATTAGTGTAGGATCAGATACAGAGTAATTGACATTTATCGTGATTTGATAATCCGTCGTCTCATTTTGGGGAACAAATTCAGCATTCCCTAACTTCAAAGCGATTTCCTTTCCAGTATAGCCAGATACAGATCCTTGTACTGCAAGAAGAATGTAGATGCCAGATATTATGACAGAAACAGAAATTCTATTGTAGATATTAAAAACCATTCGTCTTCTCCCAACTGTACTATGGGAAATCTACATTTATACTCGAAAGTAATCTTTTTTAGACCAAAATTGAAAATCGAATCTACTTCATTTTTCTAATCCTATTTATTAGTCGGTTAGTGCTTGATATGTCTATTGCAGACAAAATCAAAAAGGTCGAATGACATGATATTTGTTGGGGGTATTGTCGCCGGAATAGTTCTTGTAGGAATAATTATTCTGAAATCAGTAGGTTTTTAATCTCACTCATTAAGTTTTTCTACTCTACTATCGGTTTTAACATTTTAATTTTTGTTATTTCATTCTATAACAGCGTAGTGCTAGCCTAAATGCGTCTAACGTATCATCATACGAAGTTGCTTCTTTATCTAAACTTAGGTCATTTGCCTGAGCGGTACGCAGACTGATGGCTAACTTGTCATACTTCTTTGGTATGGCCAGGTATTCTTTATTCATCAACGAGTGGAGATGAGATAGCATGTTCTTGTATTCCTTCTGAAAGTTAGTTGGGATTACTCTTACTGTATTGGGCGACTGCAAATGAGTGAATTTCTCATAATCTGTCTCTTCGTTAAAGGCGACTTTCATTTGAATGACTGAACCTCTGTTTGCTCCATCGACCCAGAACCATGTATTTTGATATTTTCTGTACAAGTCAAAGCAGATGTTTACTATATCCTGGGGATTAGCATGATCATATTCTTCGCAGAATACAACCCTGATCTTCTCTTGCTCTGGCAGGTGTTCGGTCATAACTATCGCTGTCTTGGACGATCCAAAGCCAAAGTCTACGCCAACTGACTTTATAGTATACTGTGATATTTCCAGGTTTTTGTACTGTTCTCCTAATTCTATGGTCCTGTCTATTACCAAGGGAGAGAACACATTGCCTATCTTACCCAGATATTGAAGTCCGTATTCTCTATCAAACCCCGGGGATTGTCTGGCCTTGTCTATCTCTCCTTGACTGTAGATCTTAGCAAGTCCGTAATGATAATCCATTTTCAACCGCTTATAGAGACAGGTGTCTTCAGGTTCCTGTTCTATCTAGAATAAACCGCCTGGATTGTTAGGAGTAGATACCATTACAATATACGGATCTCATTTACCGATATACCTCTCACTGACATGTCTAACGTCTTCCTGTTCTCCTTTACGAAAGAAGTCTGCTTCATCTAACAGGATGAATTTAGGATTGTCTAAAGCACGAAATGCGTGTATATGGTTAGAAGGATACGCCTCTATCGTACATCCATTCAGTTTAAGGACCGTTTCTTTATCGCTAAATGTTAATCCTAACTTGGGTTCAAAGATTGTCTTTAATCTCTTAATTAACTTGGTCGCTATATCGATATTGGGGCCTGTAACTATGCACATCTGACTCGTCCCAAACGTGCCGTCCTTTGTGCATAGCCAGGCCATAAGTCTTAACATGAACTCCGTAACTCCCAAGCCTGTTGCCTTCTTTACCCAGAGATGCTTATCCTTGAAATTGTTAGGAAAATCCGAACAATTTAGGAGAGCATCGTATAATATCTGCTCATAGTCAAACATCGGGTACTCTTTCTTATCCTTAATTGGGAGGCCAACAATGTGATTAAAACAGCAATTCCCATTAGATGCTTGTGCTTGTTGTCTGTGTTCCTCTTTATCCCACATCCAAAAGGGTTTGTCCAGAAGAACAGAAAGATTAGACGATAAAGTCTCTTGTTACTGTTTTGCTCTGTGGTGTCGTCGGTATGGTACTACCATTTATGGTACTTGGTGCTACGTCAAACTTTACGTTCGCGGTGACAAACTAGCCAAATTGGCAATGACTGAATTGTTTGAAACGAATGACATTATCGAGATTATAAAATTTAAGGAAGTTTACGAAACACTTGAAGGGGCCCATGATAGATGTGTGGCTACTGCTGATGTGATTGAAGATATCGCCCTAAAATACGGCTGAGATATCATGTTGCAGACATCGGGATTTCAATTTCAGGTGCTATAACGGGTTTAAGTGCTACGAGGCTATTATCGGTTCGGGGGGGATAAGCAATAGGAGTATTTGGGTTAGTATTCAATTACAGAAAATGATTTACCAAGTGTCTCCTTCACTAACGCAATTATCTCGTCTATATTTTGGATAAACCTAATGTTTTCTCCTGGAGGCTCGATGTTAGTATTCCTATCCCCAACAATCTCAACTACGTAAGAACCAGAGGGTCTTCTGTTCAAGAATATCTTTGTTGTTCCTGTTTCTGAAGCTATTTTTATGCCTTCATCAGAATCAAGGGATTTTATCTTCATTTTAAATTCGGTTATTTTCTGTTTCGAACTTATTCCCGTATAGGCAAGTGCAACAGGTGATGATTTAAATTTACCCAAGACAATTAATATCTTTAGGGCTTATCATAGGTTATTTGAAACTACAGGACAGCTTTAGTTCAAGCAAAAAGACACTGGGAGTCAGTAATAACAAAACAAGAATTTTTCTCTGCGGACCCACGGTGTACGATTATTGCCACATTGGGCATGCGCGTATCTTCGTAATATTTGATGTGTTAACTAGGTTTCTCGAATCAAATAATGTTAATGTTCGAATGGTCGTAAATGTAACTGATATCGACCCGAAGTTGTACAAGAGAGAGGACCAGAGAAACTATGGCTCTATTTCGAGAATATATTTTGACGAATTTCTTAAAGACCTTGCGCATCTCGGAATAAATGGTTCCGTAATATATTGCAGGACTTCTGATTATGTAAGAATAATCATTGCGTTAATAAAAAGGCTATTGCACGAAAAAAAGGCATATTCAATAAATGGCAATATCTATCTAGATGTTTCAAAAATGCATTGTTTCGGTCGTCTATCTCATTTGAAAAGAGAGGAGATGATTGAAATGAGATACGACATAGACAGTAACAAGAGAGATCCCAGGGATATGATTCTATGGAACACCACAGACTATTATGGTCTGACATATCATGATGAAATGCTTGGAAATGGTGTTCCCTCTTTCCACATACAAGACACTGCGGTTGCCATGCATCATTTCAATGGAGTATATGAAATTCATGGTGGGGGAAAAGACCTTGTTTATCCACATCACGAACTACAATTGGCGCTTTTGCAAACCCTTACCAAGAGAAAGAAATCAGTGTCAAATTGGGTCCACATTGGTTTTGTGGTGGTCGATGGTAAGAAAATGTCAAAGTCATATGGGAACGCAGTTTATATGAGACATTTATCAAAAATATATGATGCAAATGTCCTGAGAATTTATCTTCTTTCGCGTCATTACGACCAATCAATAGAATTCAAGTTAAAAGATCTAATAGAGTATCAGAAATTGAACGAAATACTGGTAGGGACCCTATCTGATTATAGTTCAACGGACCAAGAAAGCGCGAAGGACTCGAGAATTGTGGATCAATTCAAGTCGTATCTTGCCGATGATTTGGATACTCCAAATGCCTTAAAGTTATTGATAGAAACGACGAAAAATGCTAACAGAAGGAATGATGTAAAAACAATGGTGGAAATTCTCGGACTCAGATACTAGGTTACAATCGTTAATGGACAGCAATGAATCAGCTTTTTGTTCCCTGTGGGCTGAATACTATGAAGAAAGAGGTTGTGCTCAAATGTTTGTGAATAGAACTCTTGGTGACGATTATTTCTTTAACAGACTCAACCTAAAAAATTGCGTTACTATTAGAGACGTCCTCCAAATACCTAGAAAAAAAATACCTAAAGTCCTACAAAACTGTTACATACATGTACTCAAAACCGATGTTGTCACACTAGATATCTTACGAAAAAATGGGTTAACTGAATTTGGTTCCATGAAAATAATGAGTCTGGAGGCCGAATTGTTTAGTCCTAATGTTGGTAAACATAATATCAGTATTATCCCTGTGGGCCTAGATAACCTGAAGCTCTGGATCGATGCGTTCTGCAGATCTTTTGGGGTAATAAACATTAAAGGGGAAATTACAAAACTATCTTTGGGAATTTTCAAACATTCTATTCTTATGATGGCGATTTCCCAAGATGGGGGACATAGCAGAACTGTAGGATGTTGCGCGTTGTTTGAAAAAAGTGGTGGAATGGGTCTGTATTGTCTTGGAACGCTCCCAGAGCACAGACATATGGGGGTAGCAACCGCATTGATAGAGGCATGTCTGGATATATCTAGAGAAAATGGATATGATTGCATATTTGTTCAAACATTGGCAGGCGAAGGCTTTGAAAAGTTTTATTTGAAACTTGGATTCAAACAAGTTTATGAAAAGACTATCTTTGTACTCAATAGGTGAGTATGGTGTCGCATCTCAAATAATTGAATTGCTGTTGTGATTGTAGATTAATCTCCTCCTTCACATCATTATCAATATATTAATTAAACCGGCGAATTACGATCTTCCATGAGCAAAAAGGTAAGGGTTGCTATAGCTGGAGTTGGTAATTGTGCGTCTGCTTTGGTTCAAGGTACATCATATTATCATCGTTATCATAGTTCCGATGATCACAAAAAAGGTAATGAAACTAGAAATGTAGATCATAAAAATGACGATAACAATAACAATAAAAATAACAATAATAGTAGTAGTACCCGAAGCAACAGTAACGGTAGTGGTGGTCATCTTGCCCCCCCAGGACTTATTGCTTACAACCTTGGAGGAATCGAACCGTCAGATATAGAGTTTGTCGCAGCATTTGATGTTGTAGAATCCAAGGTTGGCTTGGATTTAGCAGACGCGATATTTGCAAGTCCTAACAACACCATCAAGATATGTGATGTAAATAAGACTGGCATCAAGGTAGAGAAAGGCGAAGTACTAGATGGTGTAGGAAGACATCTAAACGAACGGGTGAAGATATCTAACAAAACCCTTCCCAATATAGCTCAAATACTAAAGGACTCAGGAGCTGAGATCCTCATAAACTATCTTCCTGTTGGAAGCAGACAAGCCACCAAGTACTATGTCGAACAATGTCTTGATGCAGGTGTATCTTTTATAAACGCAATACCGGTCTTTATCGCTTCTACACCAAAATGGCAGCAGGCATTTGCAGGAAAGAACTTGGCCTGTGCTGGTGATGACGTAATGAGTCAGCTGGGAGCTACAGTTTTACACAAGACTTTGGTAAAACTCTTTGTAGATAGAGGAGTAAAGATAGACGAGACATACCAGCTTAACGTAGGAGGTGATATGGACTTTTACAACATGCTTGATGAAGAACGTCTCGAGGACAAGAGGATAAGCAAGACAAGTGCAGTGGCAGCCATGGTACCATACGAGATACCCATGCGCATAGGCCCATCAGACTTCGTAGGATTCCTTGACAATGACAAAATATGTTACATTAACATGAGAGGTAAATACTTCGGTAATGTTCCAATAGAACTTGATGTCAAGCTCAAGGTGGTAGATGCTTACAACAGCGCAGGGGGGATGATTGATGCGATTAGAGGAACTAAATTAGCCATTGACAGGGGCACCAACGGACCACTAGAGAGTATCTCTGCTTATTGCTTCAAACATCCACCAGTACAGATGTCTTACTCAGACGCTAAGGACCGGTTTATGGAGTTTATAGAAGGTAAGAGGGAGAGGTAG
>JALZOS010000148.1 GCA_030913755.1 Thermoproteota archaeon
GTCGGCGGATGTACTATACTAGATGCCAAAGGAAGAGGAAAAGGGGAAAAACCCATGATGGAAGCTCAGAAAGGTACCGCTCGATATGCTGCGGAATTTTCGGTAAGGGCAAATGTAATAACTGTAGTCGAAGATTCCCAAGCGGAAAAGGTTATCAAAACTATATTGGAAACTGTAAGCACAGGTTCAGCGGGTGATGGCAAAATCTTTGTATCGACGGTAATTGATGCAATTGACATCGGTACAAAATCACGTGGAGAAGAGGCAGTAGGTTAGTCTGGTCCAAGAATAACAGGTTATTATCTAGCAACATCCGGGTATCTGTGCGATATTATTGATGAAATATCGTACATCAAAGTTCATAGTTCTCGGATTTAAAAAGTATAGGGATCTTGTCTTTTAAAACCAGCTGATAGCATATCACTTTTAAGTCGGGGAAGAAAAGTTCTTGGGTATTCATGGCTATCGGAAGAGAGATTAGATTGAGTCGCATACTTAAAAGAAGTAAGATGCTCTGTATTCCAATGGATCATGGTATTACAAACGGTCCTATACCTGGCATTGAGGATATTCATGATACTATTTACCGGTGCGAAAATTCGGGTCTGACATGCATTGTGGTTAATAAGGGAATTATCAAGAGCCTTCCGCGTCCACCTACCGTTGGGGTGATCGCTCATATGTCCGGTAGTACATCATTAGGTCCGGATCCAAACAAGAAAATGCTTATGGGAAGTGTCGAGGAATCTATAAGACTAGGTGCAGATGCCGTCTCTATCCACATTAATATCGGAGCCAAAGAGGAGCCAGAAATGCTTCAAGCATTGGGTATAGTTTCGGACAAATGTAACGAATGGAATGTCCCATTGATTGCTATGATGTACCCAAGAGGTGAGAACATAAAGGACCCACATGATCATAATATTGTTGCACATGTTGCGAGAATAGGAGCTGAGGCAGGGGCTGATATCGTTAAGACAGTGTATACTGGGGATACATCTTCCTTCAAGCAAGTCATCAGAGGATGCCCTGTGCCAATAGTAATTGCAGGAGGACCTAAAGCTACCACAGATGCCGAAATCTTAGACATGTGTGCTGGTGCTATGGAGGCTGGTGCTATTGGCGTAACTTTCGGCCGAAATATTTTTCAACATAGAAATCCTCCTGCCATATTAAATGCACTATCTAAGATTATCTTTGAGGGGAAGAAGCCGAAAGGGGTGTTAGAAGAGCTTGACAAATCAACGACAAACTAAAGAACTGATCGTTCGACCAATATTGAGCGGTGCCAGCTTAGATAATTTCATCTCAAATCTTGCTGGCGTATCATTGATTTACGCTGACCCTAATTTTGTGAAAAATAAGAACTTTAAGACTGTATTTCCATCTGAAAATGCAGATCTAGTAGTATGTGAATCGATTGACTCATTAAAGAAAATTAAAAAGAGAAACAAATCTGCTGGCTACTACAAGAAGGTTGTCACTAACGAAGATCTTGATGAGATTTCAGAAGCCTCAAAGGAAGGAGCTCAGTTTGTTATTGTTGATGCTACAGATTGGAAGATAATTCCGCTTGAGAACTTAATTGCTAAACTTCAGAGGAGTGGAACAAAGATATTTGCTAATGCAAAGAATTCCGACGAAGTTAGAACTATGTTCTCTGTACTAGAACTTGGTGTTGATGGAGTAATACTGACTACCGATGACTTGAGGGAGGTCGAAAATTCTAAGTCCAATCTAGAGAATGTTTTGTTTAGCTTGGGAAATGCAAGGGTGGTTGAGGTGAAAGACGTGGGCGTCGGCGAAAGAGTGTGTGTTGACACAGCTTCAATTATGGCGTATGGTGAAGGGATGCTTGTTGGCAGTAAGTCAAATTTTCTGTTTTTGATACATAATGAATCTATAGGGTCATCATTTACGTCACCACGACCATTCAGAGTAAATGCAGGTGCAGTTCATTGTTATACCATTGTGCCTAATGGAACAACGAAGTATCTTTCTGAATTGGAAGCGGGATTAGAAGTTCTGCTTGTTAATAATGAGGGTGTAGGAAGAAGGTCCACGGTAGGACGTTCAAAGATAGAGACACGCCCTTTAAGGTTGATTCGGGCAGAATCAAATGGCGAAATTGGGAGTGTCATCGTCCAGAATGCTGAGACTATTCGATTGGTATCTAAAGACAAGAAATTGATACCTGTTACGGAGATAAAAATAGGTGACGAAATAGTGACCTATGCAAAACCAACTTCAGGAAGACATTTCGGAATTCAGGTCAATGAGTTCATCATAGAAAAATAATCCATCTACTCTCCCCATATCCAACTAATTTTGTTCATAATCCGGTTTATTATTTTTGAGTATGAGGAATATTGACGCATATATGCCAAATATGTGCTCTAATGTTACTTCAAGGATATGAAAATTCGATACTAACAGGAGATTGCAAGAACATTCTTGAAAAATTACCTGAAAACTCAATTCAACTCACTATAACTTCCCCGCCTTATAGGAACGCAATAGATTACAGCATGCACGTGGAAGGAAATGGATACTATCGTGGGAGTACGCGCATTTCAACTACTGAATACCTCGACGATATGATTGAAATATTTAACAATCACGTCTTTAGGGTTACCCGAGAAGGTGGTTACTGTTGCATAGTCATAGGAAATGAGGTTGTTAATGGCAGTATCATTCCATTACCTCATATGCTTTTATCTAATCTGGTTCAACCGTTTGGGAACTGGAGCCTTCATGAAGAAATAATATGGCATAAAGTAACTGGGGGAACGAACAGATATGGCTCATTTGTGATAAATCCCTATCCAAAATATTTTAGGGCAAATATCATGCATGAATTTATTCTTGTTCTTAGAAAAGGAAACGTAAATAGTGGGAGGACACAGCGCGATGATGCACTTCCAGCTAAACATGAGGAATTCACAAAAGAAATAGCAAATTCAGTTTGGCATATTGCTCCTGTTCCACCTGGATTCATAAATCATCCGTGCCCCTTTCCTGAGGAAATCCCCTATCGTCTGATGAAACTGTATTCCTACGAAGGAGACGTAATTCTCGATCCATTTAACGGTAGTGGCCAAACAACTAAAGTGGCTCACCATTCTTTAAGAGGGTACATCGGGATTGATATAATTAACGAATATGCTGAATTGGCAAATGGAAGATTACATGACGAACCATTACACATTAGGACAGAGGCATTGATTGCAAAATGGCAAAAAATACCCTCCCATTACACGAGAAGCTAAGCTGTGTTCGATTTCTTCCTTAAAATCAAATTCATTTCATCATTCACTAAAATCTCGAATTCATCCCCATCTTTAATTGTTAATGAACTAGCCAAATCAATAGGAATGGACAGAAAAAATTCTGTTCCGAATCGTATTATTTTGTTCTCAAAAATCGTTTGATTTGGGTTTTCAAAAATCGTGGTGCCTAAATTATCGGCCAATTAGTAACATATTCTTAGGGATTGATATTAACTTGTTAATCGATTATACTATAAAAGGACACCATATTTTCTCCCTGAACTATCCCCGATAAAAATAATTAAATATATTTTTTAATTATGAGGCTTTTTGAATTCGAACTATTACTCTGTGTTCAGGAAAAGTAATCGAGTTTGCCACAATGACGACAGCATTTCTCTATCAGCTCAGATAGGGTCCATGCCCAAGGTAGGAATCTACCCGATAAATGCACTATTCTCTGCAACCGGCGACAGTTCCACGTCAGCGCAAAGAGTCTTGATGTCCTAAAGAATTAACATTTTATTTACCTGTTTTTTTTGTTACACCCATCCTCTTGTAACTTCTAATAGCATCTAATACCTCATTACTTAACTTTAACGTGTATGCAGCGACGTCGTCCCCAGAAATGTGAGATAGCTCTTCTAAAAATTTTGCCTTGTCTTTTCCCCTTTCGAACATTCCTCCTGATTCTTTTATACAAAGGGGAAATTTCTGCATCTTTACGGCATTTGACCGAATGTGGCGGATGAAATCTGTGTATCCATCGATGTCATACCAGTCCCAACTTTTTTCTTCAGAATACATTATCCATACATCAATAGTGTTCTGGAATAATGCCTTTTGACGTAATTCTTCTAGTGTCAATTAATTAGTAGAGGTTAAATGGTTACTCATTTTAGTATTTCTAGTTACAAACTTATACTGGCAGTTTATTCGGCCGGTATTTCGAGTTCTATGCTATTGCCGTTTCTATCGAATGCAGAAATAGTTTGATAATCATAGGGGTGGCTAATAA
This sequence comes from Thermoproteota archaeon, assembly GCA_030913755.1. GTDB lineage: Archaea > Thermoproteota > Nitrososphaeria > Nitrososphaerales > Nitrososphaeraceae > TA-21. The sequence continues at coordinate 4,288 of JALZOS010000148.1, forward strand.
TTAACGAAACAACACCAAAGTAGCTATGAAGATCCTCCAGAGAAGGTCTCATAGATCCGCTAGGATGAGAATGTACAGTTCCTATATATGAGAGATCAAAAGGGAGCTCATAACCTGAAAATCCGGAATAAAAAGGACCATGAGTTGAGAATGGGGGTATAACTAATCCTGTTATAAACGTTGTATTTTCCTTATGCTTTCCTTGCAATATTAAGATGCCTTCGTTTGGATGGCAAGATTTCGCATATGTTATCACTCCGTCAGCTGCTTGCCGTGCAAGAATTACCATTCGTCTTACAGGAATTCTTGTTTGGCCTTTCTTCTTTCTGAAGAACATTTTTACTTTCTATCAAGACATCGTGTTATTTAATATTAATCACGACAATAT
>JALZOS010000087.1 GCA_030913755.1 Thermoproteota archaeon
GCTAGACCTATGACTATATCCGGTGCCTTGCTTCCATCAATATGGTCATTCAACTCTGTCCCTATACACAAATGTATTCCTTCGGACCTTTGCCAGACAGTTGTGCATCTATTTCCTATGGCGTTTACATAAGTAAGTGGAATTATTGTGAGAACCACGGCTAACGCAAATAACGAAACTAGTGCAATCATTTTCAGTAACATATACTTCACATAAATATGAAGGGGTTAATAACAGCTGTGAGTCAAATTTCCTAATAATTATTCATAACACCCTTCATATCTTTCAAGCTAGGGTAGATCAAGTTTACATGGGTAGTTTCATTACCGAATGGATTTTGGGTGCGGTGACCCATGTGGAGATGAAATAACTTTTAATCAGGATACGTCTTGACACATTCTACTCGTCAGCAAGTACCTAAGCCAATATCGAGTGGAAGATTCTACATGTACACAAAATCAAACTATAATTGGCTTGGTTGAATAGGATTGACATGGAAATTTTTAGCATACATGTCAGAAATACGTCCGACGTCATTACTGTTAAGATAATTCCCATCGGAGAAGCTGGCAAAGTTTTCTAATTCTTCCATACTGGTCATTGTTGGCAAGACCACTGAGACCTGTTTTTGAGAAAGAATAAACTTTATAGCTAGCTCGGTTACACTCCAACCCTTTTCATCAGCGATAGTCATCAAATTTTCAACTTTCTTTAGCGCTCCAATAATCCACTCTCTCTTCCTACTGTTTCGGTGGTCGTTCTTATCGAATACTGTATCGGCGTTAACTTTTCCCGTTAGAACCCCAGATGCATCAGGAACTCGTGTCATTATTCCTACATCATAGTTTTCAGCTTCCTTCAAAAAGGCATTGCCTGGATCTTGCTCAAGAATATTGTAGACAGTCTGGAGACAAGTAATGCTTCTTTCCCTAATGGCTAACATTCCTTCATTTTCCCAACCAATCGCGGGACCAAGGGCTATGCCGTGACTTCGAATCTTTCCATCTTTCATGACCTTTTCTAGTGAATAGAATAGATCTAGATTTTCTATAGCCTGCATCTTGGGATTGTGAAGACTATAAATATCTACATAATCCGTCTGAAGGCGTTCTAGACTGCGTGCAAGTGAAAGTTCAAGAAAAGTTGAATCATGTACTTGCGGTAATTCATTGTGACCAATTTGTTCGGCATTGTAAAAATCGTATCCCCATTTTGTTGAATAGATTATTTCATTTCTCATACCCATGAACGTCTTGCCTATCAGCTTTTCGCTTCTTCCCTTGCCATATAAATCTGCAGTATCATAGAATGTAATACCCAAATCATAGGCTCTCTTGAGCATCTTCATTGCTTCTTCGTCTTCTATCTTCCTTCCCCACCAATCTAGACCTATTGTCCAGGCGCCAAATCCTATTTCGCTAACATCAATCCCGCTCTTGCCAAGTTTTCTATATTTCATTTATCTCCAAACCTCTTTAATCTCGTCTGTAATATTCTTAAATTCAGAGTCAATGATGACTGGTTTCAGCGATTCTAATTTATTGATATCCCCTGTATTCTCAAAAAATCTCATATATTCAGGTATGTCTATGTTAATCCATGATTTGCAACCAGACCATTGAGGCATGATTTCAATACTCATCGGTTGGGCAAGTTTGTAAACACGAAGAAGCAACGCATTGAGAGGTTTAGTCGGGTTATAATCAATTCGCATCTGAACGTATTTGTCATTCCATATATGATACCTACGGAGCATGGGTAGAATTGATTTATTTTTTATTTCGTGGATTCGTTCAACCCTTGCGTAGGATTTTATTGTTACATATTTGCTTAAACTGCCAGTAAGTATATCATCCATTTTTTCCAGGTAATCAGGTTGAATAAATTCCCTAGACTGATGTTCCAAAGTAGGATAGAGCCAAAAAGATTCATGTTTCATTTCAAATCCTTGTCTGTACTCTAATATTCCACCTTTTCGAAGCAATAGCACCTGCCTTCCCTCTTCAAGTGCTCTACAAACTATTCCCCATTCCTTAAGCGCTGCCATGATTCTTCAACCCAGACTCTTAATAATGGCCTCAATGCCTTTATAAACACAAACTATCATTGGGGTGTCTTTAACAACATATCTGCTGACTTGGGTTTCACGAAGCTTTACGATCAAATCTTGAAAATCTTTCAAATTTTCAGTCTCAAATGCCAACATGAAATCCTGATCACTTAAGCCAAAGGAATACGATGTATTAAGTCGGATTTGCGGAAATTTTCTTCCCACGGCTATGTGTTCATCCATCATTTTCTTACGTTCTTCAAAAGGTAACAGATACCACTCCCTCGATTTAATAAACGGGTACACAACATTATACTTCATAGGTTTGTTATCAGTCATGAATGCCGGAGTAACGATATTAGAATAAGCCGAATGCCTTGCTGCCGATAAATATAACTCTGAAATATCAATGTATTTTCCAATTACTGTTGAGTAAATCTTCGAAGTCAATATTTGCATTTTTTCAACGGTGTCTGAGATCATCCATATCATAAATTCAGATTCCTTTCGGAGTCCCACAGTAGAATATGTCTCTATTTTCATTTTTGTTCTCGCAGTTTCGATTAGCATCGCAAACTCTTTTGCAGCTTCCTCCTTGCCTATGTCATTAAGCCATCTCCATTTGGGATCTACTTTGTAAAATGAAAAATTAAGATATAG
>JALZOS010000223.1 GCA_030913755.1 Thermoproteota archaeon
TTCATAGGTATTTACGTAATGTCGAACAAATTACTAAAATGAATTCTACGTAAATGAATTCATCAAATATAAAAAATTTCAGATGAATTGAGCCACACTGATGCAAGTCACTATAAATTTTTAATTCGGATAGCGGGGACAGTTTTTTGTCTGATGCACGAGACGCCCTTGATATCGTTAGACAAATACAAAAAATTGGGGTAGCACTATGTTTAAAAATACCATAGATAATAACAATGTCTCTCGCTTAATTTTTCACTTTGATCTTGACTACTTCTATGCGCAATGTGAAGAAGTAAGAAATCCTGAAGTCCGAAATCATCCAGTCGTGGTATGTGTCTACTCTGGAAGAAACCCTGATTCTGGAGTAGTCAGCACTTCCAATTACAAAGCTCGTGAATTCGGCATCAAGTCCGGCATGCCAATAAAAATAGCTAAATCTAAGCTAGCGAATGGAGAGGCCGTGTTCCTTCCTGTAGACATGTCTTATTATAATCGCCTCTCGATATTAGCTATGGAGTCCGTTAGAAAAATTGCTGACACATACGAATATGTTGGAATTGATGAGTGTTATGCTGATTTTAGCAGGCATTCCGGGTCTGACTTTTCAAAGGCTCGAAAAATTGCGAATTTCATCCAAAGTGAAATAAAAGTCTCAACCAATCTGACTTGTTCAATTGGCGTGGGGCCCAATAAACTCATTGCTAAGATTGCTTCTAATTTTCAGAAACCTGACGCCATAACTATCATAAATCCTCAAGATGTCAAAACATTTATCGCGAGGTGTGATATTGAAGATATTCCGGGCATTGGCCCAAAGAACAGGCACAAACTTGAAAGTTTAGGCATAGACTCTGTGAGTCATTTAGCCAAGTTTGATCTATTCCGATTAAAGGAATTATTTGGTTACAAGATTGCAACTTATCTTCAAAACGCAGCACATGGGATTGATGATACACCAATAAGACTACACGTAAGTAAACAGATTGGCAGAATAGTGACACTCAAAAATGATGTTACCAGTACCGAAGATATATTCCCGATCTTGAAATCACTTTCTTCTTCTGTTTATGACATTCTTGTAAAGAGGCAGCTATCATTTAAGACGATTATCGCAAGGATGGTCTTACATGATCTTAGACAAGTTACCTGTTCGCGAAATCTCAAACTGTCCTCTACCTCTTTAGAGGAACTTCAATATATAGCAAGATCACTTTTCTTAGAGGCGATACATGTTCATTCTCTATCTCTTCTTTACATTAGACGGATAGGAATTACTCTGTCTGACCTATCAAGTTATACCGGACAGAATACAATATTACAATACTTTACGGAAGAGCCGAAGAATGGTAATCAAGTAAAGTAACTAAAATGATATATCGTAGCGACAATTTATATCAAAAAATTCAGTTATACCGTTGCTCTAATTGATTGCACGAATATCATTAGGGTTCGTGTCGTAATTTTTCTCAGCCTCCCTAAAGTGCGAGTACGATAATTGGTTATTTTACGAATGGTTTCATTGACCGTATTATTGTTCTAACCTATCTGTTCGCAAATAGCATTCAGTTTTTGTGAGAAATTGACTGCTTCCTGGACAGCTCGGTAATCAACTGAGAATTGAATTTCATAATCATTTCCGTGCTTAGACATATTTGTTACTATGCAACAGCTACATTGTGAAAGATTTTTGACATGTCCAATTTCGGAGGGAGCCACGTCATGAGCATCAATTTCGATGAACTCACTACATTCTCACCACTTAATCTTGGTTCGTTCGCTGCGATTCCGGAACCTTTTCTTTGCTCCACATAATGAATGAAATGAGCAAGCTCTCATGCATAGATTGTCATCTTTTTTCGCGAGTACTTCCAGAACTAGATTTTTTTCGGTCATTCATTTCAGAAATTTATCTATGTAAAGCAGCATCAGTGCATTAATTATCGAAGAAACAGCGGGAGTCCCGCCCTTCCGTCCTAAATTTGTGATATATTCACATTTTGTGTTTGCAAGTTCAGCTTTCGACTCTAACGCAGAAACAAACCCGACAGGTATACCAATTATAACGGCAGGCATAACTAGGTCTTCTCTTATCATGCTAATAATTTCGTACAATGCTGTTGGTGCATTCCCTATGGCCGCAATACCGTCGCTTATTGCAGGGAGAGAGCACCGCATTGCCAATGCTGAACGTGTCTTACCAGAGGTTTTGGCCTCTTCTATGACTTGCTCATTAGATAAATTACACAGAGCCTTAATTCCGATTCTTCCCAGAGATCTCTTATTAATCCCCGAAAGCACCATCTCGACGTCAGTTACTATAGGTCGCTTTTTCTGGAATGCTTGAAATGCGGATTCAATTGCATTCCGTGAAAAGATTATATTATTGGATTTTGCAAAATCAAAGTCTGCAGTGGCATGTATAACTCTCCTGACGATGGACCATTCAAGGTAATTGTACTTATGAGGTCCAATCTCGGAATCTATTATTCTCATACTTTGCTCTTCGATGCCCAGTGATTTTTCTGACATTTCCCTCGACCGTGAGCGAGTTTTCAAGTCATCAGCGTCAAACAATGTTTGATTCTGCCTCTCTCGCACGTTCAAGTATAAGATTCACCAGCTTTACATCCGCTCCAAGGTGCTCCGTGACGTGTGCCTCTTTGAGACGATATTTCTCAAGTGCAGAGTACAGCTCCTCTCTAACATCTTTCTTTGTGTGAGCTCCTTTGTGAAGAAAATAGGGAACAACAATTAAAAGTCCTGTTCCCTTGCCGACGATATTTCTTACGCCCTCTTCTATATTTGGCCTGTCTAATTCGAGAAAACAAAAATTGACGCTCTTGTAGAATGGTACTATGCCGTTCACAGTGTATTCGAATGCCGTTCTTGCACCTTTATCGCTGCTGCCATGTCCTATAACAAGAATGTCGCAGTCCGCATTTAGCGATGAAATATTCATTTTAGACTTGAGATCCTCTATCCTTTCAATGAGCAAATTTTGAAGTATGAAGTGATAACTTAGTGGTTTAGTAAAGATGACCTTAATTCTCATCTCATGACACAATCTTGCACATTTTTTTACCGATTCCTTAAGTTTCATTCCAGGATACAAGAAATAAGGCATTACAGTGATGGTGTCAACATTCTCTGAGACGCAGCGTTTGATTCCTTCTTCAATAAAAGGAGGCAGTACTTCAAGAAAGCAATAATCCGTAAAATCATACCCTCCTTTTTTCTTTACCACCTCGCAAATTGCACCAAGCTCCTCTCTCACTTCAGGTTCTCTGCTACCTCGATCAATTATCAACATTGCTTTTTTCAAAAACATCACCGAAAGTTTATCTTAGCAACAGCCAGCGTGAGATTGGGTGGAAATTTGTGCTTCGGAATTATTAGATCTCCCCCTGAACTTAGAATTGCCGCTGCTTCAGACACACTTGGAATCCCTTCAAATTTCTTAACTACTTGCGAAGGATTTGGTACTGTTACCTTTGCGAGTAATGTTTTATCATACAACTCCAGGGGGATTTGATACATTTCTGAAAATTTCTTTAGTCCACCATCAGGATCATTTTTATTTAGTGAAGAAATGTTCCTCACAGAATCGAGCGCAAGTCCCTTCTCCTTGAACACCTCTTCCATTCCCATCCTAATGTCTTCAGCCGAAGTATCTCTATGAAATCCAACTCCAACGACCAAGCTTTTTGGTCTAAAGATGACTGATTTTTCAATTAATTCCTGATATGGCACAAATCGGTCTGAAATTATTATACAGGCTTTAAATTCTGACGACCTGAGATCCTCGATCGTATCAACCAGTGTGATGTTGTCAGGTAATTTAGAACCACTCCACCAACCTTTCTCCCCTGAATCTTGAAAAATTCCCACTCTTTCTTCGTTTACGACATACGCGCTAACTTTGGTAACATTTTCAAAATTTTCTATTGTCCAGTTAAACTCCCTTCCAAGAAGATCGACCGCAATCGTATCATTAACATCAGCGGCTGTGGTAATGACTGCTTGTGCGTTTAGTAAATCTGCTACTTTTCTAGATAAGGCGTTGGCGCCGCCCAAGTGTCCTGACAATGTGCTTATTACAAAATTAGCCTTGTCATCAATAACAAGTACCGCCGGGTCCTTCTTCTTATCTAATAGCAGGGGAGATATTAGCCTGATAACAGCTCCCAATGAGAAAATACATATTAGAGCGTCGTGAGTTTTAAAAACCTTTGATATAAGGCTGGAGGCACTATCATCGAACCAAGTTATATCCTCCTGGGAATCGCTATGTTTTGATTGGGCGTATATTTGCGCTGTAGGAAGAAAAGATTTAACCTTTCGCGCGATTTCTATACCGTGCCTGGTTATACAAATTATACCTATGTTGCCTTTCATGAATGTATGTTATTGAGGGTAAAATGTATAAGATAATCTTTGTGATTATCCTCCACTTCTTAACTATAACTCGAATTTGATTTTTCGGTAAAATTGCGTATATGCAATTGATTAGTTTTACAATAAGGTCATCTGAAATTAGCCAGTCGGCCTTGTTTGTGTGTTAGGGCGGGTACATACACAAATATAAACGACAAAATAAGCCACGTAAAGGAATATGTGCAGATGCTCGTGACATTTTTTTGTAAGAGAGATCGTCATAGTGATTGTCCTGGTGAGTGGCCAGTAGGGGAATCTTGTGATCCCAATCATGATTGTTCGTTTGACTTTAGAATGGCAAAATGTGAATGCGATTGTCATAGGAACAATTCGCGGTAGGAATCTAATCAGGATTGCAGAGCAATCTTTTAATGTGTCTAGGATTTTCCAGATTTTGTTTTCACAGCGACTGATACGAGGATCTCACTTCTAGATGTAGTCCTAATCGCAGAGAAAAGTAGGGGTCAGAAATCTGTATATCTTAATCATTTTTTGAAACCTTCTTCATACAGCCACCACCTCATCATGCCCCCACAGTAATCATTCATATTCAAACATTTCAATTAATTCCTTGGCTTTCTTCCTAACCGCCTCTGTTACTCTCACAGCCACCATCCCTTCCCCTGGCTGTCCATAAAATACCATCGAGTCGTTTCTTGCCAAAAAAAAGAAGGGAAGAGCCAACAGATCTTCTTCACCTGTGATTTCCATGATAACAGGTTTCTTACTTTTAAGAGAGATTTTGACTATCGAGATAGAGTCGACAGAAATACTTCCTGCAGGGTTAACACACGAGAATAACAATACGTTCTTTTGAGAATTTAACGAATGGATCGTTGCTTTTATTAAACTGTTAGCCTTTTTCTTTCGCCTTTCATAGCCATCTATTACTGAAACGTCAGGGATTATTCCAAATGATAAAAGCTTGTTTGTTGTGTGATCGCCCACCGAAATTACTTTTTGCGCATTAATCAGATATTTCTTAATATTTTGCAGCGTTACGTCCTGATCTAGAATGAGAATTCCCAGAGGTTTTTTTAATTCTTCAATAATCTCAGGCTTGATTCGCATCTTGAGGCTGGGGTGGAGCAGCTGTTCTTTGATCCTCGATAGGTCTACTGACTGTTTCGTCATTCCGTCCTTCAATTTTTTCTTCTTTTTTCAATTCGATCTCTCGATCTCTTTCTGCCTGTTCTTGAAGCTCTGCAGCAATTATGCTAACGCGTCCTGCCACCGTCCTTGTTATTTTATCAAATGCCATAGAATTGGATGATGTAGGCTGTGAAATCGTCACAGGGTTGCCACTGTCACTTCCAACCATAATCTGAGGGTGCAACGGGATCTCGCCAATAAAAGGAATATTGAACTTTTCACTCACTTTCTGTCCACCCCCAGCACCGAATATGGGGATCCTATTTTCACAATGAGGACAATCGAGATAGCTCATGTTTTCAATGACACCTACTATCGGTACGTTCAGTTTGTTGAACATCCCTATCGCTTTTACTGCTACGTTCATTGCAACATCTTGAGGAGTGGTCACTATAATAATTCCTGTTATTGGTATTGTTTGCGCTAAAGTAAGAGGAGCGTCACCTGTACCAGGCGGCAGATCTATTATCAAATAATCAAGTTCACCCCAATTTACGTCTGTGAGGAACTGTTTAACAATCCCAGAGACTATAGGTCCCCTATAGATTCCGGCTTGCTGAGATTGCTCATAGAAGAATCCCATTGAAATGATTTTGACACCTTCAGAAACTATAGGCTCAATCTTGTTGTTAATTACTTGAGGTGCGTCTTTCAGTCCAAACATCAGGGGGACACTTGGCCCGTAAATATCTGCATCCAGCAATCCTACCTTTGCACCAGTTTTCGATAGGGAGATGGCCAGATTAACCGAGACCGTCGTCTTCCCTACTCCACCTTTTCCACTTGCTACAGCGAGAATATTTTTGACCCCTGGAAGGAGTTCATCCATCGAAATTGCCCTACCTTCCATAACTCTAGCCGTAACCTTCAGGTCGAGTTCTGTTACACCCAATTCTGTTATTGTGTTTCGCACGTCCTGTTCGATCTCAGTATTGAACGGACATGCAGGGGTTGTAAGCTCTAACGTGAAACCGACTTTATCACCACTAATAGAAAGATCCTTGATCATTCCCATAGATACTATATCTTTATGCAATTCAGGGTCCACAACCTTCCTTAAAGAAGAGTATACCTGTTCAAGTGAGAGCATTTGTTTAAAGTCACTCAAGAAAGTATTTAAATCATACACCAGGAATGGTTTATCTACATCAACTACATCTCTGACATCAAAGATTTCTCCTAAAAACTCCATTTTCAACCGCTAGACATATTGAATTAAACTAAATGTATCGTGCACAAGTTCATATTTAACTGCACTATCAAATTTTCTGATGCCGTATTTTTCTTTGGAATGAATTGACTTGTTGAC